>NZ_JBRCHD010000056.1:0-28564 GCF_053489755.1 Rhodoflexus sp. | reverse complement strand
AGGTATAAGCAAAAATGACTTCTTTGAAAAGTGCAAATCCGAAGTTAGTCGTTTTTCGCTAATCTTTCAATAGCGGTCAGACCCACAGGGTCAGACTGAAAACTGCCCCAGTCTGATCCTGTGAGTCTGACTGGAATCGTATATTACCCAAAAATCTGTGCAATCAGCCTGCATCAGCATTCCAAAAAATCTACTTACCGCGCTCTTTGTCAAAATATATGCGGCTTACCCAAAGCAAACCGAAGGCTTCGCCGTCGTCTTTTTCGGTGTATTTGTGGTGTACGTGGTGTGCGCGACGCAGCGCCCTGAAATAGCGGTTGTTGGAATAGCGCAGCAGGGGCGGGTAGCGCTGGTGGATAAACACATCGTGTACGATGAAGTAAACCAATCCATAAAGTGCAATGCCTAAGCCGATGTAGAGTTGGAAATCGGAATGCGCAATGCCCTGATAGATAAAATAAGCGCCTGGTATGGCAAAAAACAAAAAGAAAAGGTCGTTCCACTCAAAAAAGTGGCTGTGGTCTTTTTGGTGATGCGACTTGTGCAATACCCACAAAAAACCATGCATTACGTACTTATGCAGCGCCCACGCTACGCCTTCCATTGCCAGAAAGCTGCCCAGCAGTACTGCTGTGTTGATTATCCAGTTTTCCATTGATCTTTTATGTGTTTACGATATGGATACTAAAATGAATGAAACTCAGCGTTCTCTACGCAAAATTTGGTGTTCTTTGCGGTAAAAAGTATTCAACCACAAAGGTCGCAGTAATTTTTCGCGCAATCTGCGCATAAAAATAACACCCAAACAGCGCTTTGTGTTTATTCCGCTGCCGTTTGTTCGCCTTCAAAGAGTGTTTCTACGGCTTGTGCGTCTATGCCTTGCTCCTGCAAATATCGGCTGAAAATATGTGTATAACCATGCGTAACCAATACGCGCTCGGCTTGTGTGGCAGCGATGACGCTGAGGAGTCCGTCCCAATCGGCGTGGTCGGAGAGGACAAAGCCGCAGTCGAGGGCTTCTCGCCGCTTGTTGCCGCGCAGTTGCATCCAGCCCGAAGCCATTGCTGTGCTGTACGGCTGAAAACGCCGCATCCACGATGTATTAATGGCAGAGGGCGGCGCAATGACTATGCTGCCTTCAAAGTCTTTTTTGTTACTGACAGCATCTACGCGCTGCCAAGGGGGAAGTTGCAAGCCCGTTTGTTCCAGCGCTTCGTTTGCGTTGGCGATTGCGCCATGCGCGTAAATGCGCCCGATGGAGGCATCCAACCCGCTCATCAGTCGCTGCGCCTTGCCGAGCGAGTAGCCGCAAAGTACGCTCACGCGCCCTTCCGCGCGATTGTGCGCCCACCAGCGATTGATGGCATCATAAACTTCCTGTTGCGGCTTCCATTTGAAAACAGGCAGCCCGAAGGTAGATTCGGTAATAAAAGTATGGCAGCGCAGCGGTTCAAATGCACCGCTGATGCCGTCGTCTTCGGTTTTGTAATCACCGGAAACGACCCAGACTTCGCCCCGATAAGCAACGCGGATTTGTGACGAGCCGATAATGTGTCCGGCGGGATGGAAGGAAACCTCAACTCCGTTTTTCGTCAGTTTTTGCCCGTATTCAACGGTTGAGAGTGAAATATCGCTGCCCAGCCTAAGGCGTAAAACTGCTTCGGATTGCCTGTGCGCCAGGTAGAAACTGCTCCCCCAACGCGCATGGTCAGAGTGTGCGTGCGTAATGAGCGCCTTGCGGACAGGTCGCCAAGGGTCTATGTAAAAATCGCCCTGCGGACAATAAATCCCGTCGGGTGAAAATTCAAGCAGCGCCATCAGGGGCGGGGGATAAGGATGACGTGCCCTTCGCGGAACTCTCGGGCAGGGTTGCTGATGTTATTAGCTTTCAGCAGCGCCTGTTCGCTTACACTATAGCGCATGGCAACTTTACCCGCCACTTCTCCGGCTTTAATCTGATGGAGGGCGCGGATACGCACCTTCAATTTCTGACCTTCGCGAATCTGGTCAGAGGTAAGCCCGTTCACAATCCTGATAGAATCAACTGAAAAGTGGAATATTTCAGCAATCTGACTAAGGGTTTGTCCCGCAGGTACGCGGTAGTCGCCGTAGATTGTATCAACGAACACAATCACTTCATCTACGGGATTGATTTTCGTCATAATAGAATCCGCCTCCCGTTTTTTCCGCATCCAAGGCGGTGTTGTTCGCGACATGATGTCTATTGTAAAGTAAACCAGCACACCTATAAAAATAGCAGCCATCAGCAGTAGTACTTTCTTGCGATTATCCATGAGTGCCAAAAATCAGAATGACGTAAAGTTAAGTCTAAGTGACGGGTTTTCACAAGGGTATCGTAAATTGCGCGGTTTGGTAATCAAAAATCATAAAACGAATGAAAGTTGCAGTAGTAGGCGCAACCGGACTGGTTGGCGGTGAAATTTTAAAGGTATTGGCAGAGCGCAATTTTCCGGTAGATGAGCTTATTCCGGTCGCTTCCGAAAAGTCAGTAGGTATGGAGGTGCAATTCAAGGGCAAGTCGTACAAGGTGTGCAGCATAGACGATGCGATTGCCATGCACCCTGAAGTTGCGATTTTTTCGGCAGGCGGTAGCACTTCGCTACAACATGCTCCGCGATTCGCAGCGGCAGGCATCACCGTGATTGACAACTCATCAGCTTGGCGCATGGATCCGACGAAAAAACTCATCGTTCCCGAAATCAATGCCCATATCCTAACCAAAGAAGATAAAATCATTGCCAATCCGAACTGTTCAACCATTCAGATGGTAGTCGTGCTGAATCCACTGCACAAGCGCTACGGAGTGAAGCGCGTAGTTGTAAGTACTTATCAGTCCGTTACAGGAACAGGCAAAAAAGCCGTTGACCAGCTGATGAACGAGCGGGCAGGCATTGATGGACCGAAAGCGTATCCGCACCCGATAGATCTTAATGTTCTCCCCCATATTGACGTGTTTCTAGACAACGGTTACACCAAAGAGGAGATGAAAATGGTGAATGAAACCAAAAAAATCATGGGCGACGAGAGCATCCGCGTAACCGCTACGACGGTGCGCGTGCCTACCATCGGCGGACACTCCGAATCGGTCAACGTAGAATTTGCGCAAGATTTTGACTTGGAAGAAGTGCGTCAAATCCTCAGCCATGCGCCCGGCGTGGTAGTGATGGACGACCCAAAGAATAATGTTTATCCGATGCCGATTATTTCACACGGCAAAGACGATACTTTCGTAGGTCGTATGCGTCGCGACGAAAGCCAGCCCAACACGCTGAATATGTGGATTGTGGCAGATAACCTGCGCAAAGGTGCGGCAACTAACGCCGTACAGATTGCAGAATATTTGCTGGCAAATGGATTAGTATAATTTTGAAGAACTGATAGTAAAGCGGCACAGGTAAGTGATGTTTACCTGTGCCGCTTTTCCTTTGGTGCAGGTTCACCACAAGCTATCAAAACACGAAACCCGCTCAGAATTGCTTCTAAGCGGGTTTTTGATAGCTAAGAGCCCCCGGAGGGATTCGAACCCCCGACCTACTGATTACAAGTCAGTTGCTCTACCAGCTGAGCTACAAAGGCTTAATCGTGATGCAAAAGTAGTATGCCGAAAAATATCTTGCAATACTCTCCATGAAATTTTTCAAAAAATTAAGTGTGCCTTAGACGAGGCACACTTCGTTATTGAAAGTCAGTTCTTTATTTGCCGGGTGTTGCTGTATTTGCCGTTTTAAAAGCATTGCGTATCAAGAACGCTTGATACATTTCCTCGTACTGCGGTGTTTGACCAGAGATAGCCAGCGCAGATTCGTAGGCGTTAAGTGCTTCTGCTATCATGTCGTTTTCCTCGAAAAAGTTGGCTTCAATCAGTTTGCCGATGGCTGAGTTGTTGCCAAACTCTTTGCGTATTTCTGCCAGTTCGCGTTGCAAGTTCGTCAGTGCTTCGCCTTGTGGTCTAACGAGTATATTGCCGTCAATTTGCTCTGCGCCTATTTTGATCTTTCCTGAAGCCTGATCTACAGGGATAACCTTTACAATCAGGTAGGGCTGCCCTGACAGTTGCTCGCTCTTCAGATCGAGTAGCAAATGTTGCTCCCGTGTTCTACTGCTATATAGCAATTGATCGCTCAGATCCGACACTTGTACCTCATACGATTCATTTGGTTGCACATCCGACCATCTAATCAGCAGTTGGTCGCTTAAAATGGTCGAATTGAGCGGCAGCCACACCCTTACAGATGAAACAGCCAGATCGCGCTCCACTGAACCGATCTTGTTCATATGCTGGAAACGGTTGCGTGCTGCAGCAGATTGCTCGCCTTGCGTCAGTTCATTGACTACAAACTTAGCATATTTACTCGTTACAGACGATTGCTGTACTACTTTGTTGCTCAAATCTTTTACCTTATGCGAACCCGCTGCAACTTCAATTGCTTTGCCTGTATGATGTGCAAGGCTCAAATAAGCCCCCTCAGGAACAAAAACAGTTTGATTGTCAGTAATTTTAAATCCAACCTTAATCGGCTGTCCGTCGAGAGTGTTAGTGCCTTTACTGGCCAACACCTTGAAAGCATAGTCCTGCGCAATAGCATTACCAATCAGTAAAAAAAACAGGGCCACACTTGTAGTAATACTTCGATAGTCCATAGATATCATCACAGTCAATTCTTTTCGATCATCAACGAAAATCATGCCCGAAGGTTAAGTTGTGATGCGTTTTTTTTTGCAGGAAATATGTTACTAATCAGCACGTTATAGATCTCAAATATATCGCCGGACAATAGTACAACGGCAATGGTTGCCGTAAAATCCATTTTAAGCCTGTAGTTGAGAAAAACAACAAGCAAGATGTAAACCAACAGCACAACCTCTGTCAGCTGTATGAGTTTTGATAGGATATCGTACCATACCCCCAAAAAGCGATGGTCGCTGATAGCGGCAAAGACAGCTACATTGAGCAAACAAATCAAGACAGCAAGTGAAGATGCCAACCACTCTGGCGACTCATTGATGTAGTTTTCATGTAGAATCATTGAAACGATGTTCGCATGTACTACTCCTCCGTACATATCAGGCGGGCTGCGACCTATTTGCTTGCTATTGAGCGGGGTGTAGTACTTGTCGGTATCCCATGTAGTGCTGGTGTACTCTCCGCCCATGTAGCACATAATTACGATTTTATCTTTGAGCGTTTCAGGGATAAAGTTTTCCTTAAAAATATCATCCACATCCAATGTAAGAAACTTGTCGGTGTTGCCTCTGTAGTTGATGATCTCGTATTCATTACCCCGGCTGATAAACTTTTGAGCCTTCACTGAGTCATAGAGGAAGGCTATCTGCGTAGCAAAACTGCGTTCTACAGTCCCATCCGCAACTTTTTCGGTGGGAGTCGTCTCTCTCCATGACTCAAACTGGCTGTCGCCTTCGGTAAGCGCATTGGTAAAGCCCGTATGCGCGTGCCGGGCAAAGCGCGGCAGTACTTTTCTAAGCGTGTCCCATACGATTGTACCGTCTTGCTGCCTTCGTCCGCCTTCTACTTTACTCCATAAAACCAGATTGGTTGTTTGGGCAAATGCTGCCTCGAGTAACGAATCGGCTTCCTCGCCTCTTGGTTTGGAAAACTCTACGTCTATCCCGACTACGCGCGGACTGTATTTATTGATGATCATTAATTGCTCTGCGATTCCCTCTCGGCTCAGCGTACCGATATTGACTAAAACAACTGTTGTATCTGCTTCAGGCGGATCGCGCAGATCGGAAAAGGCAAGATCAGTAACGTTGTAGTCTTGCAGTACCTCTTCAAAAACATTGAGAAAGTCCAGACTAATTGCAAGTTGCTGCAAAAGCCAAATGACTATTAGAATGAAGACCGTCCCACCAAGGTTAAACCAATTGATAATCTTGCGCATATCAGAAAAATTCGCGGATAAAAAACACCTCAGTACCTGTAGTCATTGCTGTGCAAGATTACTGCTTGTCGTAGGATCTGGAGTAGCAAAACGCGCAGAATCATAGTATCAGACAAGTCTGCAAAATGCCCGGCAGTTGACAGGTACAGCTAAACAGAAGAGGTTATCTGCTCCTTGATAAAAGCTGCTATTGATTGATTAGCAAGTTCTCTGCCGAGTTCGATCAGTTCAGCCGCCTTAAAAAACTCAAAAGTACCTGCCGAATCTGCGGGAACATCAATGCATATATCGGGCTGGTGGTGCGCAATCGTCAGTTGTGCCATCCGACGCACCATTGCAGAGGAAGCCGCAGTAATGAGCGAATAGTAGCCTATACTTTGCCTGTCTGCAGACGAAGTGAGCTTGGAAAGGCGACTCATCAATCCGTTCAGACTAAAATTGACATTGGACGGACTTGCTTCGGGTCTGGGCGACATCTTCGCAGATGACTTAGGATCGCCATATAGATTGACAACAACGAGCAGTTCATCGCCATGGCGCTTGACGTGGCTCAGCGGTACAGGATTCAGCACTCCTCCGTCCACTAAAAACGTATCACCGTATCTGACTGGGGTGATCACTGCAGGAATGGCAATAGAGGCTCGCGCAGCCTCGTAGAAGCTCCCTTGCGTAAAAACCACCTCCCGTTCGTTGAGTATATCGGTAGCTACTGCTGCATAGGGGATGTGCATATCTTCTATTGCCTGATCAGGAATGAAGGTTTTCATGGTTTCAAATACTTTTTCACCTTTCATCAGCCCCTTCGAGGTGAGCGTAAAGTCCATCAGTCCCCAGATATCGCGTTTATTGAGACGCTTGATCCAGTCAATGTAGGCATCTAACTGCCTCATTGCATACAGCCCGCCAATGACTGCCCCAATAGACGACCCCGCGACCGATGCAATATGATAACCATTTTCCTCCAGCGCTTGAATGGCCCCTGCATGGGTCAGCCCGCGCGAGCCGCCACTGGACAATACTAATGCTACTTTCTTTTTCATCTTCAGCAGGATATTTTAAGTAAGTTGATACACCAGCCTACATACGCAAAAGGCAGCTGTAAGATACTCGTCCTTAGCAATTGAAGCGAATTTGCTTGAAACCAAAGGCTTCTATTCCTGCCTGCGTGCGTATCAGCAGGCGTCCTGTCGCATCAATATCTTCAATAGTTCCCTCAAAAACTGACGGCACATCGCCCCGCAAATCGGTATAGCTCGCCAACTGGCCTAACTGATACAAGTTTGCCAGATACGCTTCTTTGACTGTTGCGCTGCCCTGTGCCTGCAATTGCAAATAGCGCTTTTCCAGATGCCTGATCAACAAATCAAAAACCTCGGGCAGTAGCTGTTGCAGCCCCGATTGCAGTTTAAGAGAAGTTGCATGAAGCTCCCCAAAGTCTGTCTGGTTCACATTTAAGCCGATGCCTACTACACTATAGCGCAATTTTGTACCCTGCAAAGTATTTTCTATCAAAATACCGCAAATCTTGCTACCATCAGCATAAATATCATTGGGCCATTTGATAGCTACAACTGCATCGGGAAGTAGTTTGCTAACCGTATCTGCTACCCCAAGCGCAACAGCCATATTGAGCAAAAAGGCATCAGATCCATTTAGAAAAGAGGGACACCAGATCAGGGACAGCGTCAAATTCAGTCCGGGAGCAGCCTCCCACGTACTGCCTCGCTGTCCGCGCCCTTGCGTTTGGCAGTCTGCGATGATGACCGTACCGGCAATAACAGGATCTGTTTGGATTAACTCTGCCGCTATGTCATTAGTAGAACGACAAACTGGCAGATGAATAAGTTTTTTGCCCGTGAATAATGTATCAGCAGCAATTTTGTACAAGAAAAATATGTATTTTTGTATGAACGCAAAGTTAAAACAATAACAACAAGTACACCCCCTACTACCGCATGATACAAAAAACTCAGGCAAAACGTAAACAGGCAGATGCAGAAATGCTCAGCCGTGTTGTTGCCGAAGGAATGTTAGAGAAAAAAGGCATTGACATTGTGATTATGGATCTCCGCAAAGCTACAAATGCGGTAACTGATTTTTTTGTCATTTGCTCAGCAAACTCTGATACACAGGTAGAAGCAATTATGAATTCTATCGAAGAACAAGTACATAAACATCTGGGGGAGTGGCCTTGGCAGAAAGAGGGTAAATCCAACCTAGAGTGGATCATACTGGACTACGTTAGCGTAGTAGCACATATTTTCAAAAAAGAAAAAAGACAGTTTTATGGTCTTGAAGATCTTTGGGGCGATGCAGAAACTACCCATGTAGAAATTTCAGCCTTCTCAACACAATCTTAATTAAAACATTCACCTTTTCATGTTTGTTTTTGTTTAACAACAGGAATCCCTGTTTAGGCATCTGACACAATGACAAATAAGCAAGATAATAACCAAAAGAAAAATCCACTCATACCAAAACCTACGCCAAAAAATAATTATCAGGTATGGTTGCTGATCCTCATTATTGGCGTTGTGTCTTCTCTGTATTACCTCAACAGAGCAGCCCCTACGATCCATATCACTCAAAAGCGTTTCGAGCAGATGCTTGCAAACAAAGATGTGAAAAATATTGTGATTGTCAACAGGCGCTTTGTAGAAGTTTACCTCACTCCTGAAGCACTTAACAAGCAGCAGTATAGAGATGAGTTTGCGCAAAGAAGCCCCATGGCATTGATGCAAGGCCCTCATTACAGGTTCAACATTGCTTCAGACGAGAAATTTCTGAACGATCTGGACGAAATACAGAAAGACATTCCGCGCAATGAACGCTTAGAGTTCTCGACAGACAACGACCGTCCTGATTTTACCAATCTTTTCTGGACATGGGGTTTCCTGTTCTTATTGGTATTCGGTTTTTATTTCCTCATGCGACGCATGACAGGCGCAGGCCCCGGAGGGCAGATTTTTAACATCGGAAAGTCGCGCGCTGCACTGTTCGATGCAGAAAACAAAGTTAAAGTTACTTTTACAGATGTCGCCGGACTCGATGAAGCCAAACAAGAGGTAGAGGAAATTGTAGATTTTCTCAAAAATCCTTCTAAATACACCAATCTGGGCGGTAAAATTCCGAAAGGCTGTTTGCTTGTAGGTCCTCCCGGAACAGGCAAAACTCTGCTGGCAAAAGCTGTGGCCGGTGAAGCAGGTGTTCCTTTCTTTAGCCTCTCAGGTTCAGACTTTGTAGAGATGTTTGTAGGTGTAGGTGCGGCACGCGTACGCGACCTGTTCAAACAAGCCAAAGAAAAAGCACCGTGCATTGTATTTATTGACGAAATTGATGCGATCGGACGCTCCCGTGGCAAGGGTGCAATGCCGGGTGCTAATGACGAGCGCGAAAATACCCTCAACTCGTTGCTGGTAGAAATGGACGGTTTTGGTACAGATTCAGGCGTCATCATATTGGCAGCCACCAACCGCCCCGATGTTCTGGACAGCGCCCTGCTGCGTCCCGGACGATTCGATCGCCAAATCAGCGTGGACAAACCCGATATCATCGGCAGAGAGGCAATTTTCCGCGTACATCTGAAGCCGCTCAAGTTAAGCGAAAATGTAGATGTTAAGAAACTGGCTGCCCAAACACCCGGCTTTGCAGGTGCTGAAATTGCTAATGTGTGCAACGAAGCGGCCCTCATAGCTGCACGACACGACAAAAAGAAGATTGAAATGCAAGATTTCCAAGATGCCATTGATCGTGTGATTGGTGGATTGGAGAAGAAGAACAAAATCATTTCACCGGAAGAAAAACGCATTGTAGCTTATCACGAGGCAGGACATGCTATTGCTGGCTGGTTTCTCGAACATGCAGATCCCTTAGTAAAAGTGAGTATCGTACCACGCGGAGTAGCGGCGCTGGGTTATGCTCAGTACTTACCCAAAGAACAGTTTCTCTATACAACCGAACAGTTAATAGACGATATGTGTATGACTCTCGGCGGGAGAGCAGCCGAAGATGTAGTTTTTGGGAAGATATCAACCGGTGCGCTGAGCGACTTAGAGCGCGTTACCAAAATGGCATACAGCATGGTATCTGTTTACGGCATGAATGATAAGATTGGCAACATTTCTTTCTACGACTCGAAGCGTTCCGACTATATGTTTGAAAAGCCTTACTCAGAAGCAACTGCAAAATTGATAGATGACGAGGTAAAGAAATTAGTAGAAGGGGCTTATCAGCGCACTAAAAATCTACTTATTGAAAAGCGTCATCAATTAGAAATAATCGCACAAGAGCTTCTTTCTAAGGAAATCATCTTCCAGAATGACATCGAACGGCTGATTGGCAAACGACCATTTGCACACCAAACAACCTATGAAGCCTATACCAACAGCACCTCTGAGGCAGTGCAGGAAACAACTCCTGTAGCAAGCGAAGCAGGTACAGACAAACAGACCTGATTCCATTTCTCATAAGATGAAAAAAGGGGGCTTATACAAAGCCACCCTTTTTTGATGTGTATTGTTTGCATATATTTGCCAGCTAAAAAGTTGTATCATCTTAAATCTATTATTTCGCGTGAATAACAATTCTTTATCATTGATATTGAATATCGTGCTGGCGGCAGCTGTTGCCTTTCTGTACTATTTACATTTCTCAGAAAAAAACACAAGTACCTCATCTCCAATTGCTGGCGAAGGACAAGGTGGTGCTCAAATTGCACACATCAACACAGACTCTTTGCTGAGCAACTATCAATTTTTTGAGGATATGCAAAATGAGTTGGCAGAAAAGAAAAACCGTGCAGAGCGTCAGCTAATCTCTCGCGGGCAGGCACTGCAACAAGAAGTGGGAAGCGTGGAAAAGCGGATTCAGGCAGGTTTGATGAGCAATAACCAAATCAAAGAAGCCCAACAGTTGCTCGGACAGAAAGAACAAGAGTTGATTGCCTACCGCGAAACTGTCATGGCAGGACTGATCGAAGAAGAAAAACTGATGAATAACCGTCTGTATGACAGCCTAATTTCATACCTGCGAGAGTTTAACAAGGACAAAAAATACCAATACATCTTCGGTTACACCAAAGGCGGTGGCATCCTGCTTGCTAATGACCAAACGGACATCACCGATCAGATCATCAAAGGTTTGAACGAAAAGTATAAAAACAACCCAAAGCCGGTAGAAAGCGGTAAAAAATAATTGCTTTACTGCCCACATTTACCAAAAATGCCTGTCCAAGAAGTAACACAGCCTTTAGTCTGTGATCTGATAATCAAATAGATACAAACTGAAGTCTGTGTCACATTTATGCTTTTTGGACAGTTTCTTTTTACGATGAATTATGAGATTATCAGTTGCTCGCAGGCTTTGCGGGCTGCATCTTGTTCGGCTTTTTTCTTGCTGTAGCCATTACCTCGCGATACCTCCTCGCCATCCAGAATTACCTGCACCTTAAACTGGCGATGCGCACCATGCGAGCGCTCGGATAGAAGTTCGAAGCGCACCTGCTTGTTACTGCGTTGCGCCCACTCGATCAGTTTACTTTTATAGTTGGTATCCGTTTCTACCACCTCATCCATATCGAAGTGGTTGCCCAGTAACTTGTCTATGATAAAGCGACGGCAATATTGAAAACCTTGATCCAAAAACACTGCACCTACAAAGGCTTCCATAGCATCCCCGTAGAGATACTTAAACGACTGCGGCGAAGACTTACTTCGCTTAGTGTCGTAAACAACCAAATGATCCAAACCTATTTTGCGGGCCAACAAATTCAGCGATTCACGGCTGACAATACGCGAACGGATCTCGGTCAGAAAACCCTCATCTTTGTAGGGGTATTTCTTGAACAAATATTCCGCAACGACAGCACCAAGTATTGCATCGCCAAGGTATTCCAATCGCTCATTGGATTCGCGGTATCCATCGCGCATTTCCTTAGCTACTGAGCTGTGGATCAGTGCAAGTTTATACAGTTGTAAATTAACAGGCTTCTTTCCCGTAATTTGCCGAATAGCTTTCAAGAGTACTTTATCTTCGGGTGAGTACTTTCTAAACCAGTTGGTGATATGTGTTAAAAAACTACTCAAATGCCTTGTTAGCTATTTTATGCCTGATAGCGTTTGATAATCAACGAACAGTTGTGTCCACCAAAGCCGAATGTGTTGCTGAGTGCTACATCTACCTTTCGTGCTTGCGCTCGGTTAAAGGTAAAATTCAGGCGTGGGTCGAAGCGCTCATCGTCGGTGAAGTGGTTAATTGTTGGCGGGATCTGCTGGTGTTGGATGGCATAGATACATGCAAGCGCCTCTACAGCACCTGCCGCGCCCAACAAATGCCCTGTCATAGACTTTGTAGAACTGATGTTGAGATTAAATGCGTGTTCGCCAAACACCTTCTGAATAGCAAGCGTTTCGCTGATATCCCCCAATGGGGTAGATGTTCCGTGTACGTTGATATAGTCTATGTCTGTAGGACTTAACCCGGCATCCTCCAGCGCATTGCGCATAACAGTCTCAGCGCCCAGTCCCTCCGGATGAGGTGCAGTAATATGATAAGCATCGGCTGTCATCCCTCCGCCAGCTATCTCTGCATAGATCTTAGCACCACGCGCTTGTGCGTGTTCCAGTTCTTCCAGAATCAGACAAGCTCCGCCTTCGCCCATTACAAAGCCGTCGCGATCTTTGTCGAACGGACGGGAAGCCGTCTGCGGGGAATCGTTGCGCTCGGAAAGCGCCTTCATCGCGTTAAAGCCGCCCATACCGCACTCATTGATAGCCCCTTCCGAACCACCTGTAACAATAATATCGGCTTTGTTCCAACGGATATAGTTAAAGGCATCAACAATCGCATTAGAAGCTGATGCACAGGCGGATACAGTAGCAAAATTAGGCCCGCGCAGTCCATATTTCATAGAAATATGCCCAGAGCAAATATCAATAATCATCCGCGTAATGAAGAAAGGACTGAAACGCGGAGTGCTGTTGTATTCCAAAAAGTAAGCGCGTAGTTCTTCCTGAATCGCATTGATACCGCCAATACCAGAGCCCCAGATAACACCTGCCCTGTAGCGGTTCTCTTTTTCCATGTCTATGCCGGAATCTGCCATTGCCTGATCGGAAACGGCAGTGGCAAACTGGGCAAACAGATCGTATTTGCGAACCTCTTTCTTGTCTAAGTACAGCAGAGGATCAAAGTTTTTTACTTCGCAGGCAAACTTGGTTTTAAATTTCTCTGCATCAAATCGGGTAATAGGTGCAGCACCGCTGATACCTTGTGCAAGGCTATCCCAATATTCTGCAACAGTATTGCCTATGGGAGTAACAGCGCCAATACCTGTAACAACGACTCTTCTAGGTTTCATGGACGGTAAGTTTTCAGACAAAATTACACTACTGGCTTAAAATACATCTTATCATACAAAATAGGCAACAGGTAAGGGAAGTTTAGCCCAAAACCTGTTGCCTATGACCTACACCGGCTTCAGTATAGATTACCTCTTTGTATTCTGCTCCAAATAGGCAATGGCTTGACCTACAGTAGCGATGTTTTCTGCCTGATCGTCGGGAATAGAAATGTTAAACTCTTTTTCGAATTCCATGATCAATTCCACAGTATCCAATGAATCTGCACCTAAGTCGTTTGTGAAGCTTGCCTCCGGCGTAACTTCTGACTCATCCACATTCAGCTTATCAACGATGATAGCTTTCACTTTTTGAGCAATCTCTGACATGTTAGTATCTGATTTAGACAAAATCTGCGCAAATAAAGCTATTTTGATTGGTATTGTCAAACAAAATTAATGAATGTGCGTGCCTCTTTTTTCTGAAAGCCTCGTTTTTGAATAATTCACACAGTTGTTATTTACTTTTGTATGGAATTTATTTGTTCACGCAACTCAGAAACGACATGGAAAAGATTCCGGGAGAACGTATTGAGAAGGCATGCCGAGAGGCACATGCCAAATTCCTCAAGTTGGGGAAAGAACAGTACAGAGATATTCTGAGCAAATTAGAATATCTCATTGCCAGCTACAATGCCGATAAAAATCCCGTCGGCTTGTATGGTGTAGGTGCTGAGGCTTTAGAAATGCTGAGAGAAATCAAGGCCAGAAAGCCCAATGCAGTAGCCAAAAAATTGCTAAACGACTTGGAGGCTGCTCTGGCAACAAAGTAAGCCATAGGTAAATGTGAATATGAGGTGACCGCTGATGGAGGCTGTCCAAAAAGTCTGCATGTAGCACAGACTTTCAGTCTGTAGCCGCCTGATTATCAAGTATTTCAACGATCACAGACTAAAGTCTATGTTACTTTTTAGACAGCCTCTTCTACTTTGTTTTATTATGCGGCAGGCTGCGGTACAGGACGCTTCATGACCGTTCCGCAGTTTTTGCAGGTGCAAAGTTGCTGCGAGTTGTAAAATTTATTCATCAATGGCGGTAGTTGCCGCACAATATCAGTCAGTTCGAAGTATTCTTCGTACAGCATTTCACCGCAGTTTTCGCAAAACCAAAGGAAACCATCTTTCTCACCTGCGCGGCGATAGCGCTCAATCACCAGCCCGATCGTATTGGCTTTTCGTTGCGGGCAGTGCGGCACACGCGCAGGAAGCAGGAAAATTTCGCCCTCGCGGATCGGAATATCTACGGGCTTACCGTCTTCTATCACGCGCAAGTTCATATCGCCCTCTAACTGGTAAAAAAACTCTTCGCCTTCGTTGTAATGAAAGTCCTTGCGAGCATTAGGCCCGCCTACTACCATGACGATATAGTCTTCGTTATCAGTAAAAATTTGCTGGTTGCCTACGGGCGGCTTGAGCAAATGACGATGGTCTTCGATCCATTGTTTAAAATTGAAGGGTCTGAGCAGTGGCATACGGCTGTTGTTTATCGTGTGCAAAATACACTATGCCTTTCGAAAAAGAAAGCAAAATCTGCTAATTTTGAGCAAAACAGACAGCTCTTGAAACAGGAAGAACCATATAACCGCGAACTTTCCTATGCGCGCGCCTTGCTGCAGCATACCGAGTATCCGTTCTTTCTGACCGGCAAGGCCGGAACCGGCAAGTCAACTTTTTTGCGCGAGGCTATCCAGCAAATAAAAAAAGGCTTTGTTGTGACAGCGCCTACGGGCATAGCAGCAATGAATGTAGGAGGCATGACGCTGCACTCACTTTTTCGGCTGCCTACCCGCCCGCTGCTACCCGAAGACAAAGGCATTCTCAAATTTAATCCCGAATCGGAGCGCTATCAAGTACTCAAAAAAATGCACATTCTCGTCATAGATGAGGTGAGCATGATACGGGCAGATGTAATGGATGCCGTAGATACATCGCTGCGGCGCAATTTGGGCAATCCGCTGCCTTTTGGCGGCAAGCAAGTGTTGTTCATTGGCGATCTGTTCCAACTCGGGCCGGTTATTTCCTCAGTCAGAAACGAACACGACCTATTGGAGCGCTTCTACGATTCGCCTTACTTTTTTGATGCGCGTGTATTTCGCCAAATGGCTGCACAAGGCATGAGCCTGCCGGCAATCGAGTTGCAGCACGTGTACAGACAGCGCGACACGAGTTTTATCCGACTGTTAGACAAAATCAGACGCGGCACAGCAGATTGGGACGACATCAACGAACTTAATCTGCGCTGCATAGACTACCAGTCCCCAATGGAAAAGCAGCATTTCCAGATTACGCTTTGCTCCTCCAATAGCCTCGCAGACCAGATCAATACACAAATGATTGCCAAACTTCAGGGACGAGCATTTGAATATCATGCAACCATAAACAATGATTTCGACCAGAAACTTTATCCTACCGATCAGCCACTGGTACTCAAAGAGGGGGCGCAGGTTATGTTCATCCGCAACGATCCCGAAGGACGATGGGTAAATGGCACTATTGGCGAGGTCTATGCACTTGGTAAAGAAAGCATTCAGGTAGTAGTAGCAGGCGGAGAAGTCTACGAGGTTACACGCACTACTTGGGAAAATACCCGCTATACCTACGACAAAGAAAAAGATGCGATTGCTGCCGAGGTGTTAGGCAGCTTTACACAATATCCCCTGCGTCTGGCTTGGGCAATTACTATCCATAAAAGTCAGGGACTTACTTTTGACAATGTAAACATTAACTTGGGAACAGGTGGCGCATTTGCCGCCGGGCAACTCTACGTAGCCCTTAGCCGCTGCCGCACCTTAGAGGGCATTACGCTCAGCCAAAAAGTGCGGATGAGAGACATCATCGTCAGCCCCGATGTCCAAAGGTTTGCAAAGACCTTTAATGATCTTGCTGCGATTGAACAATTGCTATCCAAAAAGAATATCAAACCCGAATAATGCACGGTTATTGTGCTATGTGTATGGTTGGTTTTGATGATTTTACCATGAAAAAATATTGCTATGGACTGCTGGGGTTGCTGATGAGTCTGTCGCAGGCAATTGCGCAATCTTTCACACAGTTCACAACCGAACTGCCATCAATCAAGGTCAATACCCTGCTGAACGACGCGC
Source organism: Rhodoflexus sp. (assembly GCF_053489755.1). Taxonomy (NCBI): domain Bacteria; kingdom Pseudomonadati; phylum Bacteroidota; class Cytophagia; order Cytophagales; family Thermoflexibacteraceae; genus Rhodoflexus; species Rhodoflexus sp. The sequence continues at coordinate 12,141 of NZ_JBRCHD010000056.1, read as the reverse complement.
AAGGCAGGCTTTGGATAGGTACAGACGGCGGACTTGTCGTACACCTTCCATCGGGTCAATGGCAGCCCATGCAAGCACAGGCAGCGCAATGGCTCAACACCATCAGCGCATTGCAACAAGATGCTAAGGGGCATATCTGGGTAGGGGTTAGCAAACCCGAAGTGCGTCTCGTACATTTAGATAGTGCCGGCAACTACATTGAACATTTTGATGTACCCAATTTTCAAAACAAAAATCAATACATCAACGGCATTGCGATTGATCGCGTAGGGCGCAAATGGCTCGCTACAGAGAACGGCGGCGTTTGGATGATAGATACCAACGGCAAATGGTTTTGCTACGATACCTCAACAGAAGAGTACATGCCCAGCAATCAGATCAGAGCGATTGTAGTAGATGAAAACGACGTTAAGTGGGTCGGCACCTCGCAAGGGCTGATTAGCACCACCGACGGTAAGCAATGGACGCTTTACGATGTAATTGACGACGTTAATGCACTCGCCGCCGATGGGAAAGGGAGTGTTTGCGTCAGTGTATTGGAACGCAACAAGCGCCAGCGGCTCTATTGCAACAACGAAATATTCAAAATTATGGATAAACAGCAGCGCGATAACTTTTTCCGCATCCGCAGCCTGCTGATAGACCCGGAAGATAAAATTGTGTGGGCTGCCGGAACAGGGATTGCGCGCTATGCGAAAACCCAAAAAATGCTCTTCGACTGGGATAACTCTGCTTTCAGCAGCAATGCAGCTACTTGCATTGCACTTGGCAAAATTGAAAATAGGCGCATACTTTGGATCGGGACTGCCGACCAAGGGCTGTTTCAACTTCATTTCCCGCCGCCTGCGGTAGCTGCCGTTCGTCCTGAACCGCCAGAACCCGAACCACAGAAAGTAGAAGCAGCGCCCGTTGCAGCACCCAAGTTGCAGGAAGTAGCTGCGGCACAACCCAAGATTGAAGTACGGGAAATGAAAAAGGTAGAAGAGTTGCAACCGGTAGCAGAACTGCCCCGCCAAGCGCCTGAAGAGGCCGTCGGCGCGCGATTAGCAGAACCTACCGAAGAAAAAACTGTTGTCCTGCAAAATCAAACAGTCAAAAAAGGTGATCTGATCAAGTTGCAGAACATCAATTTTGCCAAAGGAAGTTTTAAACTAATTGATTATTACGGGGCAGACGTGATACTGAATTTTCTACGCGATAATCCGGGTGTGAGTATTGCACTGATCGGTCATTCGGATAAAAACCCCGATGTCTCGCATCCCGATTACGAGCGCATCAAGAAAGCACACTACGAACTCTCCCGCAACCGCGTCCAAATGGTGGCTGATTATCTGATCGGTATGGGTATCGCCCCCGAAAGGATCACTCTGGAGGCTTATGGAGGCGAAAAGCCCTTGGTCAATAAAAGCTCACCCGAAAATATGCGCGTAGAACTGAAAATCCTTGCTATAAAATAAAGCGCGTGGCCAAAAACTTGGATTTATGCTCATTAACAATCGCATTAACGATCCTTTTGTTGTCATCGGTCAGTTTGGTAGCTACCAGCGAGCGAATAGAAAACGAACGCAATGCATCGCTTACTGAAAGTGTTCCTTCGGCAGAGTCTTTCCGCCCTGTAAAAGGGAAAGTATCAGGCCCGCGCTGGCACTGGCTGTTGATATTTACACGGCACACCTGATTGACTAAGGGGTCTATCAGTTGAGCGATCTGGTCGGTGTCCGTACCGAAAATACTTACCTGCTGCCCGTGGTCAGAGGTTTCCAGATAGCTGATCGGCTCTTCTACGTCATCAAAAGGCACGACGGGAATTACCGGGCCAAACTGCTCCTCGCGATACAGTTTCATTGCGCTATTAACAGGATATACTACCGCAGGATATACAAAAGATTTAAAATGCGTCCCCCCGTTCGGATTAACAATCCGCGCACCATGCGCTAAGGCATCTTCTATGCACGCTTGCAGATAAGCCGGCTTGTGCGGTTCGGGCAGCGGAGTAAGCATTACACCGCTGACCCAAGGCATACCCATTTTAAGTTTAGCTATCTCTTCCGAGAATCGCTCCAGAAAACGATCGGCAATTTTGCGATGCACAAAGATGATCTTAATAGCCGTACAGCGTTGCCCGTTGAAGGAAAGCGAACCCAAAATACACTCTTTAACAGCATTTTCCAGATCGGCATTTTCCAAAACAATACCTGCATTTTTTGCATCAAGCCCTAAAATTGCCTTGAGGCGATTGACCTTAGGATGCAATTTTTTGAGCGAATCTGCCACGCGGCTCGAACCGATCAGCGTAAGCACGTTGATTTTTCCTGATTGCATCAGTGCAGGAACAACTGCATTGCCTCTGCCATAGATCGTATTGACAACTCCCGGCGGAAAGGCTTGCTTAAATGCCTCCAACAGGGGAAAATGTAGCAGCGTACCAAACTTGGGCGGCTTGAACAACACTGCATTGCCCATGATGATAGCAGGCAAAAGCGTAGTAAAGGTTTCGTTGAGCGGGTAGTTGAAGGGCCCCATGCAGAGCACTACACCCAGCGGGGCGCGGCGAATTTGTCCTACAATTCCTTGTTCAATCACAAAACGGGAATTGTCGCGGTCAAGATCTTTTAGCGCATCTATTGTGTTGTAGATATATTCCACCGTGCGGTCAAACTCCTTCACCGAGTCGGCGTGCGACTTGCCGATTTCCCACATCAACAGTTTTACTACTTCTACCTTTTGAGCAATCATCAGGCGGGTGAAATGTTCTACGCAGCGAATCCGCTCTTCTACGGACATGGTAGGCCAAAGCCCTCTGCCGTTGTTATAGGCAGCACAGGCTGCTTCGAGCGCTTCTATAGCCTCTACCTCGCCTGTCAGCGGGTAGCTACCAATCAACTGCTGTGTAAGTTCGCCCGACGCAGAGCGCACGTAAACAGGCGAATAGACATCGTGTACAGTACCGTTCCACGATTTCATCTGACCATTAACCAAATAGGATCGCTGGTGCAGCGGTTCAATGTAATATTGTTCGGGAATTTCTTCCCTGTGTGGAAACAGCTTGCCGAGCTGCTCGACGAAGGGTTGATTTGTGCTCATAAGAGTTCTTTATATTACAGCAAAGGTGTGTTTTTACTGCCATGACATAATTACAAAAAAGAACTTAATTGTTTGCAAATCTTGCAATAAAACTCTTTCAAATGTCCCAACTTGGAGGGGCTTTCGGCGGAATCAGTTTTTGGTTGATCGCACTCACCAATCGGATGGGGAACATGAACCTCGTTGCCATCTCACTAATGTAGGAAAGACTGTTGCAGGGCTTGCGCATAGAAAAGGTAATCGCAGGGCAGTTGTGCAAACCTACATAGATTTTTCGCCCAACAAAAGACATGTATATGTCTGCACCTGTTGCTGCGTGAAAGGCTAACAGTTGCCGGCGGATTTCTTCGGTGAGTACATCCTGTGCATAGCGCGAACTTTCGCAATAGACAGAGAACTCGTTCTCGAAAGTTTCGTCGAACAGTTTAGCAGCTTTCCCTCTGAAAGCACTGTGCCTGCGTATCTTTTTACCAATCAGCCCCAGTCTTTTTTGCAAGCGATTCGGTACAATTCGAATAGAAGGATTGTAGTCGCCAAATGCACCAAAGACGTAAAACATGCCATTAAAAATGCATAGTTCGTCTTTTCCATCACCTACGTAAGCTTCTATTTCAGAATAAAGAAACGAGGCTTCAAATGCTCCGCCTTTCACGGCATTTGCACCGCCAAAACTGGAGGGAAAATGGAGGAAAAGTTGGCTATCCTGAAAATATTTGAAGGCTATGTGCCTTCCCTGCTCGAACATGGGCGGCAGCGGAAGCATCACGGGTAAAAGGGCTTTGAAAAGCGTATCCCTGAGATCGAGCGCCAGCCCTTGATCGGTAAAAAAATGCTTGTATGTCCACGAGGCAACGAGCGCTGCGGCGAGGGCAGAAATGATAAAGTAATAGTACGGCTGTGAGAAAATAATGATAACTACCAAATGCGCAGAAAGAAAGGCAAGCAGCATTATGAGCATATACTTGATAAAAGCCATAGAACGTCTCCGCCTTTGCTCGAGTAGCTCAAGTAAAGGCAAGATCGAATCGGCACGGCTCAGAATATCTTCTATGGAAGGGATCACAGCGAGGCAATATTAAACGGCTCTCATGCCACCGTCTATACGGTATTCGCTACCTGTGATATAGCGGCTGTCGTCGCTGAGCAGGAACATGGCTAAGTGTGCAACCTCTTCGGCAGTTCCGTAGCGACGCATCGGAATTGCGAGTTCTAACCTTTCCTTGCCTTTGGCAGCATCTTTAGGGCTGAGCGCCTGCTCAAGCATCCGTACCATGTCTGTTTCAATTGGCCCGGGATGGATCGTATTGACGCGTACCCGGTAGCGTGCTGCCTCTATCGCTGCGGACTTTGCCAGGCCGACTACAGCATGTTTGCTCGCCGAGTAGGCTGCCCCTTTGGGCATTCCTGCCAGTCCGGCTACAGATGAGGTAATTACAATACTGCCACCCTGCTTCATCAGTGCCGGCATAGTCGCCTGCATGGTGTACAGCACTCCCATCAAATTAATCTCTATCACAGAGGCAAAATCTGCGGATGGATACTCCCAAAAATTATGTGAATGCCCCCCTATCCCGGCGTTACAAAAAACGCCGTCTATCTTACCAAAGGTTTCGAGTGTTTCTTCTGTAACTGCCTTGATTTCATCTGCCTTGGTAACATCTGCTTTGGCATATAGCGCATTGTCTGTTCCAAGCAGCTGCATGGCTTCTTTGAGGTGTTCTGCATTGATGTCTGTTAGTGCAACCTGTGCACCTTCGGCCGCCAACAGTTGGGCGGTAGCAAATCCAATACCACGCGCAGCACCTGTAATGAGGATGGTTTTATTCTTCATTCTGTCCATGTCTTCTCCGTTTTTAGCGGATTGAAAGATAGGGCGGAATGCACAATTAAAAAACTATTGTCCTTTGATTTTCTTTTTCAAATCAGCGATTCTCTTGAGCTTGAGTTGTTTGAGCCGCAGTTCCTGCTCCTCTATCCATTTGATCTCATTGTATTTTCCGTTGGGGTGGATCTCGCTATAGTACTGATATTCTACGCCAAAGGAGGCGAACTCATCTTTAAGCGCATCTTCTATCAATACAAAATTCTCAAATATATTCCGTTTGAGTTCGGCGAGGTCGTTTCGTTCCTGCATAATCATGGCTTCGAGTTGCGCCAGTTGCCGCATATCAGCCTCGCTCACTGTTTTGGGTTTGGCTAAAGTTTTTGGGGAGGCATACCCGACAAACAGCGCTTCGCCTTTTGCACTTGCGGTTGGCTGTGCTGCGGCATTATCTAACTCACCAATGATAGACTCTTGCTCTGCAATTGACTGGATATATAGATCTTGACGAATGCGTGCAATGTTCTCCCGCTCTCTGGGAGTCATTGCCTTCCATGTTTTTCCGGTGTATAGCACCCAGAGAGAGGAATCATTAGGATTAGCCTTAATTTTCTTCCAAAGATCCGGCTTTTTATAGGGATCGTCTTTTGTAAAATCAACCTGAGGCTGAGCATGCGTGTTGCTGATTACTGCCATGAGCAGCAATATGGATATGACTAACAGCTTCTTGTACAGGTTCATCACAAGTTCAAAATTTAAGTACACTTAGTTGGGCAAATACTACAACATCAGGGCTTTGTAACCATGCTCAAATTTACTACCAAAGTGCATCTGTTGATTGTCGCCAATGCCCAGACACTTTGCAGTAAAGGACTACTACGCCTTAAAAACAGGAACTTATGCCCGATTATTGTACAACAAAGCCATTTTAAACAACTTTTTTTCGTTGTCGCATTGTTAAGCATATATACTTTGCGTGTTACAAAGGTGTTATTGTACTTTTTGAAGAAGTTCTACTGTGCTTTCGTAATAGTGTGCATAATAATATTCGGCTATCTCTGCGGCAGTTGTTACCCAAACATCGGGGTGTGAAGTAATATATGCAAGTGCCTCTTCAAAAGGTTTGATGCGATGCGGATGCCCTACTAAGTAGGCGTGCAGCGGAATGCACATCACAGTCCCGCTTTCTTCTCCTTCTTTATACAAGGTGTCAAACTGTCGTTTGAGCACTTGGGCATAGTGGCGCGGACTGTGGAAGTAGCTGTTGTAACAAATCACATCATTAACCTCCAGCGAGTAGGGCATTGAGATCAACCTGCCCGAACGAACCTTAATCGGTTGAGGCTGATCGTCCTGAAACAAATCGCAGGTGTAAATAATACCTGCCTCGGCAATCAAATCGAACGTGCGCTCTGTGTGCGTCAGTGCAGGTGCGAGCCAGCCTTTGATGGTCTGCCCCGTTGCTTCGCGAACAGTACGGAATGAATCCTGAATAATGGCGCGTTCTTGCTCCTCGCTCATGCCGTAGGCATAACGCGTATTGTAGATGCCATGCGAAAAAAACTCCCAGTTGCGCTCCGCGCAAGCCTGAATAATTTCAGGGTGGTGCTGGCACATAGCAACTGAAAGCGATACGCTACCGCGTACATTGTACTTATCCATTACCTCCATCATGCGGTAATGCCCGACGCGATTGCCATAGTCGCGCATAGAGTAGCCGCGTACGTCCGGATGCGGTCTTGTCCATGGCTTGCGCATAGGATTTTGCGGCGGATCCAATTCGTAAAACTCAATATTGGGAGCTACCCAAAAAGCAATTTTTGCCCCGTTTTTCCAACGGATTTTCGGGCGATTTTGATACGGCCAATAGCTGTACAGATCAGGATCGCGTAGCATATCAATTTAATTTAGGATGGGTTTCAAAAAATCAACACTGCACTATCGATCTTGTAGCCCGTTGAGGTAGTCTATTACGACTTGTACCGGCTCTACATCGGCATATTTGAGCAGCATATCGGTCAGGTTGGCAAAGTGATAGCTTTCGTGTTTGTCTGCTACACACTCTTCAGGGATAATAGTCCGGAAACCATAGGAAAGGCTATCTACGGCGGCGGCACGGACGCATCCCGAAGTGCTTCCGCCTGTAATGATAACCGTATCTACCTTATGCCATATGAGCAGCGGAACAAGCGGCGTTCCAAAAAAAGGCGAGGGCATCTTCTTACAATAAATCACGTCGCGTTTGTGATCTACAATGAGCCGCTTGTCAAACTCGGCACGCTCCGAACCAAACTTGATGTTTTGCAGCGAGTCGGGGGTGTTGGTGCGCGTTCCCCATACGCCGGCATCTTCGCCGCTATCCATATAGGCTACATAAGTAAATACGACAGGTATCTTCTTACTGCGGGCAATTGCATTGATCGTGTTGATGTATTCAATCTGGCGCGGATCGGTTTCATAGGCAGTTTTGAAGGTCGCTGTATCAGTATAGGCACGCTGCAAATCAATATTGACAATAACAGGACGCTTTCCAAAGCCAAATTTTGCCCGCTGCGGATTAGCTTTGACAGCATAATAAATCTCTCTGGCGGTCTTATTTGAAAGTTCCATGCAATATTATTTTTGGGTAAATATAAGCAAATCTATAACTTGCTATTCCAAAAGATCGAGTTTTAACTGATATGACATTCGAAAATCTGTTGCTGGTAAACGAAAATGGCATCCTCACCATTACCGTTAATCGCCCTGAAAAACGCAACGCACTCAACATTCGCACAATGCAGGAAATAGAGGCTGCCTTCCGGTTGGTACAAACTGATGAATCTATCCGCGCTGTCATCCTGACAGGATCGGGCGACAAGGCCTTTGTAGCCGGTGCCGATATTTCAGAAATTACTAACATGGATGTTGAGCAGGCGCGAGCGTTTGCCATAAAAGGTCAGCATATTTTTCGCACCATAGAAACCTGTAGCAAGCCTGTTGTTGCGGCAGTCAATGGTTTTGCATTGGGCGGGGGCTGCGAACTGGCAATGGCTTGCCACATGCGCGTCGCTGTAGAAACAGCCAAGTTCGGACAGCCCGAAGTCAACTTAGGCATCATCCCCGGCTATGGAGGTACACAACGCCTCAGCCGCCTGATCGGACGGGGCAAGGCCATCGAACTGATGCTGACCGCAGATATGATCGGTGCAACAGAAGCCCTGCAACTCGGCTTGGTCAACCATGTAACCCCTTCTGCGGAAGCTATGCTGGCAAAAAGTCAGGAAATATTGCAGAAGATCATAAAGAAAGCCCCTGTAGCAGTTGCCCAAACCATTCGCGCTGCCGACGCTGCCTTCCTGCCCATAGATGGCTATGCAGTAGAAGCAGAAGCCTTTGCAGCCTGCTGCCAAACACTGGATTTCAAAGAAGGAACGCAGGCTTTTCTCGAGAAGCGCGAGGCAAAATTTATAGGAAAGTAGCACATCGGGCAGAATGTCTTAATTTTGCCCTGTGCAAATCCATAGCGCTAAATTCATCAGCAGCAGCTCCGATGTAGCCAAGTGTCCGGAAGGAAACTTAGCCGAATATGCTTTTATCGGCAGATCGAATGTAGGCAAGTCCTCGTTGATCAATATGCTGACCGCCCGCAAAGGGCTGGCAAAAACCTCTTCTACACCCGGCAAAACTCAGACAATCAACCATTTTCTCATTAACGAACAGTGGTATCTGGTTGATCTGCCGGGCTACGGTTACGCCAAAGTAAGTCGAACGAGCCGTGCGCGGTTTTCAGCCATGATTGAAAAGTACTTACAACAGCGAAGCAATCTGGTCTGTACTTTCGTGCTGATAGACATTCGACACGAGCCGCAAACCAACGACATGGATTTTATGAGTTGGATGCTTGAGCAAGAACTGCCCTTTGCCATGATCTTTACCAAAGCCGACAAACTTTCCAAAACGGCAGCCGCAAAAGCTATTGCACACTACACGGAGCTTGCCTTGCAGTATTGGGCAGCCATGCCTCCGGTGTTTGTCAGTTCGTCGGAAATTGGAGAGGGGCGCGATGAAATCCTATCCTACATCGAAACGCTGAATCAATCACTGAGTCAAAACAAATAATGTAAAGCTGCCCGATGGCCGCAAATGCATCCGCAAGGTTTGCATGTTGAATCATTCGGAGCTAATTGGACGTACCTATCAAAAAATTACAACCATGAATCTAACCAATATTGCAGCTGTAGCAGGTAAGCCCGGCTTGTTTCGGGTAATAAAGCCAACGCGCACAGGAGTTATTCTGGAGAGCATTGACGACAAACGCACGCGATTTGCCGTTGGCATGAACAGCCGCGTTTCGGTATTAAAAGAAGTAGCAATTTATGCCTACAACGCAGAAGGCAGCGTTCCATTGGAAGAGGTTCTGCGCACTATGCACCAGTGGCAGGGTGAAATTCCCTCGCCTAATGCTTCAGCCGCAGATTTAACCGCCTTCCTTGGGGAAATTCTACCCGAATTCGACCGCGATAAAGTGTATGCCTCTGACATTAAGAAGCTAATTACATGGTTCAACATACTTTCCAAATACGATCCTGAGCTTTTTACTGCTGAAGAAACCGCAGAGTCTAACGACGAATAGTTATTTTTTATCGGTAGAAACACAAAAAAGCGTCCCTAATCGAGGGCGCTTTTTTATTTTTCGTCGATCAAAAAGCTGTATTCAACTATCAAAATGTTAAAAAATGTTAAAAAACATCAGCAACATAATAGATTTACTTACACATAACTTACATAAGACTCGAGCTAAAAATGATATTAAAACTTTGATTATCAGCTATTTAAAATAACAATGTGATTTCATTTGCCTACAACCGGCATTTTATCTTCGGTAAAATTCAATTTGCAGTTTTTGTTTTGTCGATCATATTCGTATCTTTGTCTAAGAAATGAAACATTTCGCCGAAACATACAAGATCGTACTAAATTCAAAGCACTATGAAAACTGTAGCTCTTACCTCCGCCAACGATAGCGAACTAGTAGTAAGTTTCCGCAATGGCAACGACAATGCTTTTAACCTGTTATTCAACCGTCATCGTCAGCGTCTGTTTTCTGTGATCTATAATATTGTAAAAGATATAGATATAGCGGAAGACTTGCTGCAAGAGACCATGATTAAGGCTTTGGATACTATTCGTTCTGATCGCTACAACGACGAAGGTAAGTTCCTTCCCTGGATTGCACGCATTGCCCGCAACATGGCAATTGATTCTTTCCGCAAACAAAAGCGTTATCCTAACCTGCGCATCAAAGATGGTTCTGTTTTGTACAATAGCATTGAATTTTCAGAATCCTCTGTAGAAGCTACCCAGATCAAGTCTGAAACTTTCCGCCAACTGAAGAGCTACATCCACTTGTTGCCTGAGAATCAAAAAGAAGTACTGATGATGCGTCATTACATGAAAATGAGTTTTCAGGAGATTGCAGACGTAACTAATGTAAGCATCAACACTGCACTAGGACGCATGCGCTATGCGCTGTTGAACCTGCGCCGTGCGATGGAGAAAAACGGCGCTGCGGCAGAGTATCTGGCAGCATAAGGAGGTATTATATCGGCGAAATCTACCCTTGCACATCATTCTAACCTACTGATAAGATAACCTCATTCTATTTTTTAAACAGCTACTTTTTTGCAATGCCCGTTTGCTTCGGCGAGCGGGCATTTTGCTTGCTTCAGCTGCCGCCTAGCTGCCTGATTTGCAAATGATAAGGGCGTATTGTATATTCGCAGTTATGTTTTGCTGCAAACACTCGTTTCTACACGAGACACAGCCGAACAAATAGAGCTTAACTAACTGAAAAACAATTAGTTGGCTTTGTTGAGGAAAGCCCTCAGCCTTCGGGTTGGCAGTCTGTGGTTATGCCCCCGCTGTATGGTTGTACCAAACAAAACCAAAATGTTACCCAGTAGTAGTTTCAAGTACATTATTCAACGAAATTTTGTCCCCCTTTTTACCCTTGCAACTGTCCTGTTCATTATTCTGTATTTCCAAATAGCGCTTTCAGCTATCAAATGGGCAGTCGTTATTGGTCTTAGCCAATCGCTTCTGGTCATCGTTTCCACGTGGATGTTTCCTGCTTCCATTACCCAAAAACAATGGTGGCAGTTGTTGTTTGTGCCGCGTCCTGTCGTTTCGCTGGGCGCTATTCTGCTAACGCTTGTTGGCTTTATTACTGCACTTGGCTTGCAACTATTCGTTGTCGCAGCTGATGCAGTATTTGTATCGCTCGTTTATGCATCTTTGGGCTTTGCAGCAGGCACTGCTGTTACATGGCTGCTGGCAGGTTTCCTGCTGCTATCGCAACCGTCAGAAGCTAATCCATCATTTGAAATCGATTATGATTATATCCAGGTTTTTGCAGCAGCCATTATCGCTGCGGCATTTCTGGGTATTACGCTGCTCAACGCCAGTGCTTTTGCTACACACGAATGGACGTATGCTCCGGTGTTCGTACCATTAGCTTACGGTATTGGTAGTATCTTCATCACACTGTTGCCCGCTTACCTAGCCGACAACAACAATACCCGGCTTTCATCGCTGCTTGCGGGTATGTTGGCTGCTCTGCTCTTAGGATTGCTTGCACACTGGTTAGTTGCTTATGCTTTTCCTGCCCATTGGGTAAAGAATGGCAAAGAGTATACTGCCGTCCAATTAGTAGATCTCTGGTGGGTGGCTATTGCCGCAGGCTATGTAGCAGGGCGCATTGAAAAGGTATACAACATTGCTGCCAAGCGGTATGTGGATTATCTGCTCAATCGTCCGGCGCGACGCATTGCCTACAACGTCTTGCTGCACGTAACAGTTAACCACATAGTTGCCTACCTGCCTACGCTGCTGATGATAACTGCGCTGGCATATGCCTACGTAAATGGCGGCATTTACGGAACCGCGATTGCAGTACTGGGAACGGTTTCAAACCTTGGCACAGGTAAAATCACCGTAGCTAATGTGCTCATTACTGAGCATTTGCAGTACCTGACCGATGGCGCTAAGCGAAAACTGCGCCTGCTTTCGCCTCCAATGGCAGCGCTTATCAGAAAAAGTGATAAGATGAATGCTTCTGAAGCGGTTTAGTCCGGTATTTTGAAGGAAATTAAGTAGAGGCTGCCTTGAAAAAAATCGGGCAGCCTTTTCATTTGGTCAATCTCATAAGAAATTAAGTAACGCTGCTACCAATGCCCAAAGCATCAAAATAGTAC
>NZ_JBRCHD010000055.1:0-29902 GCF_053489755.1 Rhodoflexus sp. | reverse complement strand
AATATGCAACCTGCATTAGAAGCAAATCCTGGTCCTTTTATTCGGTCGTTCTTCTATCCTGCCGTATTTGCCAATCGGAATGCTAATGCAAAACAAAAAGCAAATGTAGAAAAGCCTGTATTCTGGGATAAAAACCCTGCTGGTTTTGTGAAATAAATTCACATTTGGTTCAACCTCTAAATCATGATTTGAGTATGTTTCGATATATAAAGAAGTTTTCATTTGTCCTTGTCCTTGCAGCTGCAACAACCTCCTGCAAAACAGAAATGGTTGATAGAGTGCCGCCTGCGCCTGAGTTGGAAAAAGGCGCTTATATGCGCACTATTTCCGTTACGCCTGCTAATCAACAAGTTTCTGCGGCCAATATTAGCGCCGCGCAAGTAACCTACGTAATAGAAGCGGTTGATGAGCAGCGCGGCGCATTGTTGCAATCCTATGATTTACAGATACGTTTCGTGGACAGAACGCCCGCCAACGGAACGAATAACGTCGCGTATCGCAACTTCCGTTCTATTCCGGCATCGGCTTTCTCGCGAAATGAAGTAAGCGGTCTGCCGCGCCATACGATGGTCGTTCGCATGGCTGACGCGCTGCAAACGCTTGGCTTGCAAGCCAATCAAGTGGCGGCTACCGACTTGATTGAGATTGACGCGACGCTTCGCCTTACCAATGGACGTTCGTTTAACGTACGTAATACGAGCGCAAACATCACAGGCGGTCCTTATTACAATTCGCCTTTCTTCTATCGCATTACACTGGTTCCGTAAATCTGGGAATAAATCGGACGCAAAACCCGACAAATCTTGACGATTGTCGGGTTTTTTATCTGCCGATAACCAGCGCTTAAGCCAATTGTAACTTACCTGCCATGTCCTCAATCGCCTGCATGGCTTTTTCTACGTCGGTGATATTTTCTATAATCAGTACAGGGCCTTTAGTGGTTTCTTTCAGGCGGCAGGTTTTGGAGTTGCGTGTGGCATAGCGGATAATTTGCCCAAAAGTTTCACCTTGAAAGTAAGATTCCTTGTTGATAAAATACCCCTTGAGTACACCGCCTTTGAGAGTAAGTTTTTCAAATCCCATTTTTTGCGCCAGCCAACGCAGTTGTACGGTGCGCAGCAAGTCCCACACCGAGCGCGGCATCGGCCCAAAGCGGTCTATCAGCGACTGGCGGAAACGCTCTAACTCCTCTTCGGTTTTAATGCTGTCGGTTTGAGTATAAAGACGCAAACGTTCGCTAATGCCTGATACATAGGTATCAGGAATAATAATTTCAAAGTCGGTTTCAATGGTACAATCTTTCACGAAATCTTCCTGCTTGAGCGAAAGTTCGCGCTCAAATAGTTCGCGGAATTCGGTTTCTTTGAGTTCCTGAATGGCTTCGTCCAGAATCTGGTGGTACATTTCAAAGCCAATATCGGTGATGAAGCCACTTTGCTCTGCGCCGAGCAGGTCGCCTGCGCCGCGAATGTCCAAATCGCGCATGGCTACTTTGAAACCGTCGCCCAAATCGCTAAATTCTTCCAGCACCTGCAAGCGTTTGCGCGCATCTGCCGTCAGTCCGCTCATCAGCGGCGTGAGCAGATAGCAGAAGGCTTTGCGATTAGAGCGCCCGACGCGTCCTCGCATCTGGTGCAGGTCGGAAAGCCCGTAGGTATGCGCCCTGTTGATAATGATTGTGTTGGCGTTGGGAATATCCAGACCGCTTTCAATGATGTTGGTAGAAACCAGCACATCGTATTCACCCTCAATGAATTTCATCATCACGGCTTCCAGTTTTTTGCCGTCCATTTGCCCGTGTGCAATGCCGATGCGGGCATCGGGTACAAGGCGCAAGATGATGTTGGCGATTTCTTCAATATCTCCGATGCGGTTGTGTACGAAGAAAACCTGTCCGCCGCGTTGCAACTCGTAGCTAATCGCATCGCGGATGAGTTCCTCTTTGAACACGTGAATCTCGGTCGTAACGGGCTGCCGGTTAGGCGGCGGCGTGGTGATGATGGAAAGATCGCGCGCGCCCATGAGCGAAAATTGCAGCGTGCGCGGAATCGGCGTTGCCGAAAGGGTAAGCACGTCCACATTGATGCGCATTTCTTTGAGGCGTTCTTTGGTTTTGACGCCAAATTTTTGCTCTTCGTCTATAATCAGCAAGCCTAAATCTTTGAAAACCACGTCTTTGCTGACAATGCGATGCGTGCCAATCAGAATATCAATTTTACCTTCGGCAAGGTTTTGCAGGGTTTCTTTAATTTCTTTGGCAGACTTAAAGCGATTGATATATTCCACACGCACCGGAAAATTTTTCAGTCGTTCGCTGAAAGTTTTGTAGTGCTGCATAGCCAGTACGGTCGTAGGCACTAAAACAGCCACTTGTTTGCCGTCAATGGCAGCTTTGAAAGCGGCGCGAATCGCTACCTCTGTTTTGCCAAAACCTACATCGCCGCAAACGAGCCTGTCCATTGGGTAGGGCTGTTCCATGTCTGCCTTCACCGCAGCGGCGGCTTTGGCTTGATCGGGCGTGTCTTCATAAATAAAAGAGGTTTCCAGTTCTATCTGCAAATAATTGTCTTTGGAAAAAGCAAAGCCCCGTGCAGCTTTTCTCTTGGCATAGAGTTTTATCAACTCTTTGGCAATGTCGCGGACTTTCTTCTTGACGTTTTTCTTCTTGTTTTCCCAATCCGGCGAGCCGAGTTTGCTTAGCGACGGAATAGTGCCATCTTTGCCGATATATTTGGCAATTTTATGCAGAGAGTGAATGGAAATATACAAAATATCGTCGTCGCGGTAAACCAAACGGATAGACTCCTGTAGTTTGCCATTGGATTCTACCTTTTCCAGCCCTGCAAAACGCCCGACTCCATAGTCCACATGGGTTACATAGTCGCCGATTTGCAGCGATTTCAACTCGCGGATGGTCATTGCCTGCGACTTGGAAAAACGCTCCTTGGTCTTGTAGCGGTGGAAACGTTCAAACAACTGGTGGTCGGTATAGCAGGCGATTTGCAGCAGTTCGTCGCAGAAACCTTCGCGGAGCGCCAAATGCAGCGTTTGGAAGCGCATCTGCGGGTCTATCTCCTCAAAAATGGCATGCAGACGCTCCAACTGGCGGTGCTGTTCTGCCACCAGTACGTTGGTGATGCCACGCAACTGATTTTCGTCTAAGTGTTTGGCTATCAGTGTAAAGTCTTTGTTGAAAGATGGCTGCGGCTTGCTGCTGAACTCAATAGCATTGACTTTAGTGGTGAATCGCTTGCCAAATTCAAGTACAGTAAAACCTTTCAGGGCTTCTTCAAAACTTTGCGCCGTTTCAAACAAATCCTCCGGTTTGGCAACCAACTGAATGTCGCTGCCCGATACAACTTGGGTAAAATCTTGGGTGGCTTTGTCAAAATATCTACGCAAGATTTCCAGCGTAATGGCTACATCCTTGACCCAAATGCGCGTATTTCTTGGAATAAATTTCAGAAATGACTCCCGCGTTTCGTGCAAAAGTTTGGTTTGTACGTTGGGAATCAGCGAGATAGACTGTACCTGCGCTACTGAAAGCTGCGTAACGGGGTCAAACGTGCGGATACTTTCCACTTCATCGCCAAAAAGTTCGATGCGGTAGGGTAAATCGCCTGCATAGCTGAAAACGTCTATGATACCGCCGCGCACAGCAAACTGTCCGGGTTCATACACAAAATCGGTGCGCTCAAAATCGTAGTTATGCAGCAGTTCGGCAACAAACTCGCCGTTAATTTTTTCACCAACTTTTACCAAAAAAGTATGTTCAACGAGCGAGCGCTTGTTGATTACTTTTTCGGTCATTGCTTCGGGATAACTCACGATGATTTCGCCCTGCACGTAGTTTTTAGTCTGACTGATGCGGTTCAGCACCTCGGCGCGTTGCAAAATGTTGGCATTGTCCACCTCCTGAAACTGGTACGGGCGCTTGTAAGAACTGGGGAACAGCAGCACTTCCTGCCCGGGACGCAGTTGGCCTTTGAGCAGGTTCTGTAGGTCATTAAAAAAGTAGTAGGCTTCTTCTTTGTCGTGTAGCAAAAACAACTGTGGCTGCGGATTGCGCTTGTAAAGCGCTGCTGCAACTACCGCGTCCTGACTACCTGTCAGTCCATGCAACGGCAGCATAGCAGCACCCGCCTGTTCT
Organism: Rhodoflexus sp.; assembly: GCF_053489755.1. Lineage (NCBI taxonomy): Bacteria > Pseudomonadati > Bacteroidota > Cytophagia > Cytophagales > Thermoflexibacteraceae > Rhodoflexus > Rhodoflexus sp. The sequence continues at coordinate 25,752 of NZ_JBRCHD010000055.1, read as the reverse complement.
ATGCGATGTGCAATATTGGCGATAAACGCATCATTGGCATACAGCCCCAACAACTCCTGTGCAGTCATAGGGCAAATTTAGGAAAGATTCGGAAGCCTCTGATCTGTTTTCCAAAAAACGAGTAGTTTACAAGAATTCGGCGCCGCGCTTCTCGCGAACATCTTCCAGTATATACTTGATTTCCTGCTCATAGTCTTTGTGGCAGATCAGCAATACATTTTCATGGTCTACAATGATGTAATTATTAACGCCCTGCACAACAATCAGACGGTCGGAAGACGATTTGATCAAACTGTTGAAAGTTTTGTAGGTCATAATATTGCCGCTCAGCACATTTTTGTTTTCATCTTGAGGCAGGTACTCGTAAAGCGACTTCCATGTACCCAGATCTGACCAGCCCAAATTGCAAGGAACAACATACACGTTTTCAGCCTGCTCCATGATGCCATAATCAATAGAAACGCTGCGGCAGCGCTCGTAGGCCCAGTATATTGCCTGTGCCTCTTCTGCGGTATAAAACTTCGGCGTAATTGCTTCGAATACCTCGTGTATTTCGGGCAGATGCCGAAGAAAAGCCTGAATGATCGTTTTGCTGTGCCAAATGAAGATACCCGCATTCCAAACATAGTCACCGCTATCTAAAAATGCCTGTGCCAATTCTGCATTGGGCTTTTCGGTGAATGTGCGGACTTTGTAAACGTCTTCAGCCAGTAAATCATTCTCTACTATGTTGATATACCCATAGCCCGTATCGGCACGGCTGGGTGTGATCCCTAAAGTAATAATTACCTCGTGTTGATTGGCTGCATTGAGCGCAGTGAGCGCCGCCTTCTCAAAAGCGTCTTGGTAGAGAATAACATGATCGGAAGGGGCTACAAGGATGACTGCATCCGGATCTTTCACAGCAATCTTATAAGCGCCATAAGCGATACAGGGGGCCGTGTTGCGCATGAAAGGCTCGAGTAAGATCTGCTCTTCGGCAATTTGTGGCAGTTGTTCGCGTACCAGCCCCCCATAGGTCTGGTTGGTAACAACATAGATATTTTCGATCGGACAAATATTACTGAAGCGCCGTAAGGTAATTTGCAATAGCGTCTCGCCTGTGCCTAATATATCTTGGAACTGCTTGGGGCGCTCCACGCGGCTGTAGGGCCAGAAACGGGTGCCGATACCACCCGCCATGATAATGATATAGTGGTGTCTGTTCATTGTTCACATCGTTGTTAGCAATACAGTTTCTTGGCTAAAGAGTTAGCTGGGAAAAACTGCATCATTGTTGGGTACGAGATATTTCGCACCTTAAATTAGCATAATCGCTTCAATCTTGACAGCCTTTGGCTCTTTTTCTTTCAGGCGAGCCAGCAGTTGATCGCGCCACATGAACACTTCTTTGCGCAAGGGCGCTGCCTGTATTTTGATAAAAATACATTGATTGCGAATGAATATTTCGTCGGTCTGACTGCCAAAAGATGCTTGCAGCAACTCGCGGAGCGCCTGTATGATATGTACCTCGTCATACTTTCCCGAAAGTCCATATACTTCCAGCATTCGGCTGATGGCTTCTTGCAAAGGTGTTGCTTCAGATTTGCGGATATACTCGGGTGGCAGGGGTTTGGGCATATTGCAGGTTAATAACTACCCGAAGATAGTAAATTCGGGTCAGTAATATCCAATGTCTTAACTTTTTTCCTGCTAAAGATACAAGCTTCGACGAGCGTTCAGTATCAGGCCGGCAAAAATATTATTGACAGTAGGCAATTGGCAATTAATTAAGCAGCAGTTTCACTTATCGCGGTAGCCTGAAAGCCACCACGTTAGATGCCAGCGGATTGAGACCTGTGAAAATTTCTACCCCATCCTGATTGACATAGCTATCGCCTACCCGCGAAGAACCGTAGCCAACAGCATATACCATATCTCCGCGTGCAAATCCGCGGCGGACAAAGTCGCCCACAAGCAGATTCAACAAAAACTCATCACTCTGAATATTGATGGCAGAAACCGAAGCCTGATAATTAGTTGGTGAAACATTGGGCGTTCTGCCGAAGAACAGACGCACTTCGCGGCGCTGCAAAAAAGTCCCCGCAGGTCTGATTTTACCCGTAAAAGTTACAATTTCAAACTCTTCGGAAGGAGGAAAAAACATGTCTATTTCCGAAGCGATAGTAGTAGAAGGCTGTACCATTCGGATTGTACTCATATCGGTTGTATTTTGCGACAATACGCGGATGTTGAACTTGCGATACATACTCAGCGCAGGATGAGTTGCCTGCAACCAGTAAGTTCCCGGCGGTACACCCTGAATGTCAAAACGCCCCAGTGAGTCTGTTCTACCTGTAAAATTGACAATACCATTCAGCCGTATATCTACAGCAGCCCGAAAAGGCACCTCTCGCCCAAATTCGTCAAAACTGGCGATAGTACCTTTCACACCTCCCGGAGCAAGAGGAATATTATCTTGACGGGTACAGGAAAAAATCAGCAGCAAGATCGCCGCTATCAGCGTTTTTGGTATGCGCATAAGCACCTCCTTATTTACGGATACAGAACCATTAGCTTTTCAATTTAAGCAAACAATACGTAGCCGTAAAATGTTGAAAAACAATTCAGTGCATTACATCCATCTGTGGAACACAATATCGCCTACAATCTCAGGTTGGCGATAAGTCATTTGCCCAAACTCATCGGGGTGCAAGTTGCACACGGCGCGCGCGCTAATTTCATTTTCCGCATCCAAACGTGCAGTAAGCAACTGAGCAGGCAGCACAGTAAAAATTGGCGTAAAAAATCCTTTTAGTTCAGGCACATCCGCATATTGCCCATTCACAACAAAGGCTACATAAGGATGAAACAAGTTGCACAGTACAATCAGTTCATCGTTGGGTTGGCGCAGAAAAACCGCCGCATCGTGGTTACCGCCATACCCCTGCGAGGCTCGTACGAAACCCTGTAAAACAAAGCGGGAGTCTGCAAGAGCAAGTGTTTCGCAGATGTCCGTAAATACCAAAGAAGCATCTGCCATGTTTACTCGCTCATTTTCAGGAGCATAACCCGTAATACCCAATGGCAGTGTAATACCCATGCCTGTTTTAAATCGCTTTTTCGGAATTGTTAAAACTGTGTTGCCTACATTATAAAATAGTAAACATGCAAGATTCTGCACGATTTTTTTCGTACTTGCAACAAAAGTAGTCAAACATCCGACAGCTTTCCACGTTATTACTTAAAATCAAAATGCTCGTCATGCATACTTTTTCTGTGGCGCAACGCGCTCACTTGTTACAACTTATTTCAGAACAACATTTTGAACTGCTTATCATTGGCGGAGGCATTACAGGGGCAGGCATTGCGCTAGATGCTGCCGCAAGAGGCATTAAAACCTTGTTGGTAGAAAAAGGCGATTTTGCGGGCGGCACCAGCAGCCGCTCTACCAAACTCATTCACGGCGGATTGCGCTATCTGAAGCAAATGGAAGTCGGATTAGTGATGGAAACGGGCAGGGAGCGCGAAGTACTCCACCGCAACGCGCCGCACTTAGTCGTTCCTGAAAAAATGTTGCTACCGCTGATTAAAAACGGCACTTACGGACCTATAGCTACTTCTTTCGGTTTGTGGGTGTATGACAAACTGGCAGGCGTAAAAGACGATGAGCAGCGCATCATGTTAGATAAAGAACAAACCCAACGGCAAGAACCATTGCTGCGTGCCGACATATTAGAAGGCGGCGGGCTTTACATTGAATACCGCACCGACGACGCGCGCCTGACCATAGAGACGCTTAAGCAAGCCGTTGCGCATGGAGCTATTTGTCTAAATTATTTACAAGCAAACGGCTTCACCTACAACGAACAAGGAAAAATCAACGGCGTGGTGCTTTCAGACCGGCTTGGCGGCAGAACTCTCACTGCCCGCGCCGATGTAGTAGTCAATGCTGCGGGGCCTTGGGTAGATGAAGTTCGCGCGAAGGATACAACCAAACCTAATACCAACAAACACCTGCACCTGACCAAAGGCGTGCACCTAGTAGTGCCTTACTACCGCATTCCGTTGCGCCAATCGGTTTATTTTGATGTGCCTGACGGACGTATGATGTTTGCCATTCCGCGCGGGCATGTGGTCTATCTCGGCACTACGGACACTTCTTACTACGATTCGCCCGAACAGCCGCACGCCACCCGCGAGGATATGAACTACATTTTGTCATCGGTGAACAGCATGTTCCCCACCGTGCAACTGACCGTTAAAGATGTCATTTCTTCATGGGCAGGGTTGCGACCTTTGATTCATGAAGCGGGCAAATCGCCCTCGGAGCTTTCGCGCAAAGACGAAATTTTTGTTTCCGAAGGCGGGCTTATTTCCATCGCGGGCGGTAAACTGACCGGCTACCGCAAAATGGCAGCTCGCGTTTGTGACCGCGTAGCTAAATGGTTGCAAACTTATCGCGAAAAAAATACACGCCCTTGCGCAACGGAAAATATCAGCCTTTGCAACAGCGCGTTTGTCAATCAAGAGCAAGTAATATCTTACACGGCGCAAATAGCCGCCCGCATTGCCGCCGATGGTTTTGATAAATCCTACGCGCAGTTTTTGGTATTCAATTTTGGCACAGCTACCGACAATATTCTGGCAACTTTTGACGGCATCAAGTCGCAGCACAACGATATGCAGATCGCAATGGCCCTTGCCGAACTTGCCTACTGTTACCAAAACGAAATGGTTGTTACTGTTAGCGACTTTTTGATTCGCCGCACAGGACGGCTGTATTTCCACCGCCGCACAGTAGAGCCGCTCATTCGCCCGCTGGCGATGCAATTAGCCACTTGGCAAAACCTGCCCGTCGCCGTTGCCGAAAGTTGGGAAACTGATTTTATGAAAACTTATCGGGCGGCAGTTGAGTTTCTACCAGCCGAAGCCGATTCGGCGATGGTTGCCTGAGCGAATGTAGCGTACGCTTTAGCGTGCGCTAATCTGGTGTTATACAATCAATCATTCGCGCATCCTGAAGGATACGCTACATTTCCACACACTATTTACTATTGATGATTACACATGGATAAATTCACTTTTTACAACCCCACAAAAATCATTTTCGGCGTTGGCGAAATTGACAGACTAAAGGAAAATTTGCCAACTGGTGCAAAAATAATGCTGCTCTACGGAGGTGGCAGCATCAAAAAAAATGGCATTTATGAACAAGTGCAAAAGGCGCTTGCCGATTTTGCGCATATAGAGTTTGCAGGGGTAGAACCCAATCCGAAATACGAAACGCTGATGCGTGCCATAGAACTGGGGCGCAAAGAAAACATTAACTTCATTTTGGCAGTTGGCGGCGGATCGGTGCTGGATGCGGCCAAATTCATCGCCATAGCCATTCCCTACCAAAACGGCGACCCTTGGGAAATCTTGGTGAAGCGCATCGGTAGCACTATCAAAGAGGCTGTGCCTATTGGCGCTGTTCTGACTTTGCCTGCCACCGGCTCGGAAATGAACCCGAACTCGGTGATTAGCCGCGAATCTACCCGTGAGAAGCTGTCTTTTGCTTCGCCTGCCTGCTATCCGGTGTTTTCTATTTTAGACCCTATCGTAGTGCGTACCATTCCACAGCGGCAGATTGCCAACGGCATTGCAGATGCCTATACGCACGTGATGGAGCAATACCTGACCTACCCTGCCGATGCACCGCTGCAAGACCGCTTTGCGGAAAGCATCCTGCAAACGCTGATAGAAGAAGGCCCGAAAGTGCTTGCCAACCCGAACGACGCGGTGGCAGCAGGTAATTTCATGTGGTGTACGACCATGGCGCTCAACGGTCTGATTGGCAAAGGCGTACCCAACGACTGGGCGACACACATGATTGGACACGAACTCACGGCGCTGTTCAACATTGACCATGCCCGCACGCTGGCAATCGTTGCCCCGAGCCTCTATCGCGTAATGTTTGCGTTCAAGAAGGAAAAATTAGTGCAATACGCCGCCCGCGTATGGAACATCACCGAAGGCAGCGACGATGAACGCGCACAGGCAGCTATCAGCCGCACGGTGGAGTTTTTCCACAGTCTGGGTATCCAAACCCGCCTGTCTGACTATACATCGGACTATGCCGGAACCGCCGAAGAAATTGTGGCGCGATTTACCCGCCGCAACTGGGTAAAACTGGGCGAAAATGGCAATGTAACCATTGAACGGGTGAAAGAAATCGTAGAAATGAGCTACTAAAACTATTCCTCCTCAAAAATCTTCATGCCTTCGGTGCAGTTTTGGCAGATGTCAATGCTTTGGCGCGAGTGGAGCAGTGCCTGCCGAAACTGCCGATAGGTTTCCCCCCGCCAGACTTGCTGAAAGGATACCAGCTCTACATTACCGAGCGTATGGTGTGCGTCTTTGTCAAAGCAGCAGGGCACAACTTTGCCGTCCCATGTGATGACGCAGGAGTGCCACATTTTCCAGCAGGAATTTTCTAATTGATTTTTGATTTGATACGTGCCGTCGGTTTGCAGCGCATAGCGCGAATAGCGGCTTTGCGTCGGTATCAGCGGCGAACCGTTGCGGTAGTCGTAAATCTGTGCGGTTTTGAGCTGCACCTCATCTACGCCTAATGCTTTGGCAAGCGCTTTTACTTCCTCAATCTGATGTTCGTTGGGTTTGACGACCAGAAACTGAAAAATAACGTGTGGCGTAGGGCTTTTCAGTCGCTTTTTCCATAACAAAACGCGCTTAGTTCCCTCAATGACTTTTTCCAACTTACCGCCGATGCGGTATGCCTGATAGGTTGCCTGCGTAGTTCCGTCAATGGAAATAATGAGTCGGCTCAATCCGCTTTCCACCGTTTTGCGGGCGTTGTCATCGGTCAGGAAATGGGCATTGGTAGAGGTCGCCGTGTAAATGCCGCGCGCGTGTGCATAGCGTACCAACTCGGTAAACTGCGGATGCAAATAAGGCTCGCCCTGAAAGTAGAAGGTCAGCCAAATGAGGCGCGCGTGCAGTTCGTCAATGGTTTTTTTGAACAGTTCTGCCTGTAACATGCCCGTTGGGCGCGTAAAAGAGCGTAGCCCGCTCGGACATTCGGGGCAGCGCAGGTTGCACGAGGTCGTCGGCTCAATGGAAATAGCCGCAGGCAGCCCCCTGTGGAGCGGTTTGCGCAGGCGTTTAGAGAGCTGATAGCTGAGCATCAGCCACAGAAAATTCCAAATTTTGGCAGGAGTAAGCGTTTTGAGCAGTTGGAGGCGATCAGTCCAGTTTTTCAACATATACGCCGAAAAGCACAAAATAGAAGCCAATCCAAACTCCGAGCAGCGCGCTGAATACGTAGAGCAGCGTTTGCGTCTGGTAGTCCATCTGCGAATCGTTGCCGCGTAGAATATCCACCAACAGCAGACACAAAATTAGGTTAAGGAAAAAGGCGACACCTTTTATCCAATGCTTAAATCGCTTGTTGAAGCGGAGGCGATTGTCGCGCATTGCCCAGTAGCGCCGCTTGGGAGTAGGCAGGAACGACGAAGGCAGGCGGGTTACGCTGTTGCCAAGCAACAGAATCGCGCCGTTGAGCAGCACACAAGCTGCCAAAGCAACATAGAAATACTGATCGCGGGGCAGGAAGTAGTAAGGCAGACCAAGTTGGTCAAACAAAACGGCGACGTTTTCGGGCATATAGATATAGGTTACCAGCAAGACCGCCAGAAATCCCAACAAAGACAGAATCCAAAGTATTTTTGCTAAACCCATGAGAGAATAGGATTTTACGAAATTTAACGCAAAGTTATGCCAAAAACAGGCAGCGACATGAATAAAAAGGAAAAAGGAGCAAAGGGCGAAGCGATGGCTGCCGCGCATTTGCAGGCGCAGGGCTACGAGATCATCAGCCGCAACTACAAGCCACGAGGCACGGAAATAGACATCATCGCGCAGAAGGCAGGAACTGTGGTATTTGTGGAGGTGAAAAGCCGCGCAACCAATGACTTCGGCTACCCGGAAGAATCGGTAAACGCAGCCAAACAAGGGCGCATCAAACGCGCTGCCGAGTACTTCATCGCCGAGCAGGACTGGCACGGCGACATCCGCTTTGACATCATCGCCATCACCTGGTCAGACCCGCCCGAACTATTACATTTTGAAGATGCGTTTTATTAAGCGTAAAAAAATCACAGCCGCGCTGTAACCTTTCTCTCAAACGGCGGAATCAGGTCATACAAACGCAAACGGATTCAGGCAGATAATACGGAACAACGCAGATTTTTTATCAGAAAACGGTATATAAATCCTTGGAAATCAGTGTCATATGCATTCCCAAAAACAAAAACTTATCGTATCACATCCAAATCCACAAAATCCCATGAAAACCACTGTTCTCAGGTAGAGGTTACTATCAATGGCGGCGGCACAGAATTGCGCTTAGAATCTCTTTCAGGCAATGTTTACCTGCGGAAGAAAAGATAGAGGTGGCGCAAATCAAATTTTGAGTTAAATTTGAAATTTGCAACCTATCACCTACTTTGATCAGTATTCGCCATAAATTGACCTTATTTTTTCTGCTTGTCGGTATTTTGCCTTTGGCAATTACTGCCCTGCTGGAGTACCAACATATTTCCAAAACGTTGGAGAAGCGTTCGTTTGACCAACTCATCAGCGTTCGCGAAATCAAGCGAAAGCGCATTGAATCTTTTTTTGAACACAAACGCAAGGAAATCAGCTTTTTTGCGCAAAGTCGCACGGTAGTAGAAGCCATGCAAGAGTTCAAAGCAGCTTTTGCAGCCATGCGCGAAGCAAAAGTAAGCCCGCAACAACTCACAGTTTTACGCAATTACTACGCCGAAGAGCTTGTCCGCAAACTGCCTGCGCATTTACAAAAAGATATGGTCATTGACAGCCTGCTTCCACGCACGGAGGCAGGTTTGTTTTTACAGGCACAATACCTGACGCGCATACAAACGCCTTTTGCTGCCAATGCCTACCACAACACCCACGAAAAGTATCACGGGCTGATGAATCGGTTTTTGAGTACCTACGGCTACTATGATATTTTCCTGATAGACGATGAAACGGGGCATATCATTTACAGCGTGGCAAAAGAAACCGACTTTGCCACCAGCTTGCTCAATGAAGTGCACGCCACCAGTAATCTGGGGCAACTATTCCGCCGCATTCGCCACACGGGCTTGCAAACACAGGTTATTTTGTGTGATTATGATTTATACCTACCCTCCTATATGGCTCCTGCCGCTTTTTTGGCAACGCCTATTTTTGATGGAGATAAAAAAATTGGTACGCTTGCCTTTCAGGTAGCGATTGATAAAGTAGATGAGGTAATGACGGGCAACAGTGCCTGGCAGGAGGAGGGGCTGGGGAAGTCCGGTGAAACCTATATCGTAGGCAGCGACTACCGGATGCGCACCAACTCGCGTTTTATCATAGAATCGCCTGCCGAATACCTCCAACAGCTGGAACAGTACGACATAGACAGCGTTGAAAGACAACAAATTACTTTCTATCAGACAACAGTACTTTTTCAGCGCATCCAAACTGAGGCAGTCAAACGCGCTTTCAGCGGGCAGAGTGGGATAGATATTATCCGCGACTATCGGGGGGTAGATGTATTGAGTGCCTACACGCCGCTGCAAATTGCCGATGTAAAGTGGGTGCTGCTTGCAGAAATTGATGCTGACGAAGCCTTTGCACCTGTTTATGCTTTTGCATGGCGCTCGGTACGCATAGCAGGTTTGGCGGCGCTAGGAATTGTATGCTTTGCATTGCTGGTTGCTTATACGCTCACCAAACCAATTGCTGCCTTAGTGAAAGGAACAAAAGCGCTCAGTCGCGGTGAGTTGGAATCGCGCGTCAATATCACCCAAACTGATGAGCTGGGGATGCTGGCGGACTCCTTCAACCAGATGGCAGCATCGCTGCAAAAGCAACGCCGCGAACTATTGGACAAACAGGCAGAAATTGAACAACAAAAAGAGGAGATAATAGTTCAAGCAGAAAACCTGCGAAGCCTCAACAACGAACTCCAGCGCCAAAATCAGCTACTCAACGAACAAAAAGAAGAAATTGAAAGACAGGCAGCAGCCCTTGAACTTGCCAATCAGCAAGTCAGTCAGGTGCTGTTAGATTTGCGCGAAAAACAAGAGCAGATAGAAAAGAAAAACGAGCAGACCACTGCCAGCATCAACTACGCCAAGCACATCCAGCAAGCGCTGATACCTGCAAGGGAAGCTATTGCAGCAGCCATTCCTGAAAATTTTGTCCTGTTTATTCCTCGCGATATTGTCAGCGGCGATTTCTACTGGTTTGCCCGCAAAGACCATATGACCTTTCTTGCGGCAGTAGATTGTACAGGGCACGGCGTTCCCGGCGCATTGATGAGCGTAATGGCGCACAATCTGCTGCACAAAATTGTACTTTCCCAACACCACTACCAACCCGATACCATTCTTGCCGAAATGCACATCGGCGTGCGCGAATTGCTCAATCAGGATGTTACCAACAACCGCGACGGGATGGAAATTGCACTTTGTGCGATAGACCATCAGCAACGCACCCTGCATTTTGCAGGCGCAGGGCTACCGCTCTGCTATGTGGAAAACGGTGAGTTGCACGTCATCAAAGGCGAAAGGCACGCGATCGGCGGCAGCTATGGAAAATCATACGGACAAAATCTGTCCTTCACAAAACATTATTTCGATTTGACAACTGCCCAACGGACGTTTTACATCTATTCGGACGGCTTCCAAGACCAGTTTGGCGGCAAACACGACGAAAAATACATGAGCAAGCGCTTCCGAAATTTCCTGCACACGCTCAGCTTTATGCCGATGCCGATGCAACACGAGCGCCTGCAACAAGAGTTTGCTCAATGGAAAGGCAATCAGGAACAAACCGATGATGTCCTGGTTATCGGGTTCAGGATTTAGCAAAATGTAGAGTGGAAAAATACACCTTAAGTGTAAGTAGTTCAGCAAATTGTAACGTACCCTTCAGGGTGTTTAAGTAATTGATAGTCAGCAAGTAATCAATTCGCATCCTAGCCAAGGCACAAGATAAGAGAGAGTAACAAGAATGCTTTATTCATAAATTTCTTCGGGGTAAAAAAGGCTCATCGCAGCGTACGCAATGATTTTTCGCAAAGTACGCAGAGAGTTATTACCTAGTATAGCGCTATACTCCCGCTGCTACGCTGTTCCTCGCGTCGTCCCAGCGTTTCAGGAGCGGGTAGGTCAGTACGGCAAACAGAATAATCGCCGCGCCGATGTAAAAACCGACGGTCAGTTGTTCGTATTCATTGAAAAATGCCGCCGCCAGCAAGATGCCATAAACGGGTTCAAGATTAACCGTCAGATTGACAGCAAAAGCCGTCAGGCGTTTCATTAGCTCTACCGCTGCGGCATAGGCATATACCGTACAAGCCCACGCCAATAAGACTATCCAAAGCCAGTCGGTCGCTTGCGGAATCAATTGCAACGGCTTGCCATTGTTCAAAAAATGTTGATATATCGGCAGACTGATAATTACAACCAGCCATGCGCCTATCATTTCGTAAAAAGTAATGGTTTGGTGGTGGTATTTTTGGGTAAATCGGCTGTTAATCACCGTAAAAACAGAGGCAAGGAAGGCCGAAGCCAGCGCCAGCGCAAGCCCCAATACCTGATCGAACTCAAAGCGGAAAATGACATACAGCCCCGCCATAATGACCAAACCGCTGACCACTTCGTACCACTTAACGGCTTTTTTGTTCACAAAAGGCTCTATTACGGAAGTCCATAGCGAACAGGTTGCCATGCCTGCCAGACAAATAGACGCATTGGCGACCCTCGCCGAAGCGAAAAACAGCGTCCAGTGCATCCCAACAATTGCGCCGGTGAGCATCAGGCGGACGATTGCCGTGCGGTTTAACCGCACTGATTGTTTGCGGATGAAAAATATTGCGCCCAGCCCTGCAATTGCCAGCAGCGTGCGGTAAAATACCAGTTCCAGAGCGGGAATGCTGATGAGCAGTCCCAAAATAGCCGTGAAGCCCCACAGCAATACAATAAAATGCAGTTGCAAGTAGTCTTTGAGCATAGCAAAAACTTTAACGCGGAACGGTTTTATACATGACAATCGCCAAAGCGCCAAAAAGCAGCGGCGGCGCCCATGCGGCCATGAAAGGCGAAACAGTACCTGCCTGTCCTAAACTCATAAACATACGCGCCAGAATGATGAACAAAAAAGCAATTAGAAAGCCGATGGCGATTTGCACCCCCGAACCCTGCCGTGACTTGCGGGCTGACACAATTACGCCCATGAACGTTAAGATAATGATGGCAAAGGGATAGGCAAAAGCCATGTTTTTTTGCACCAAAAAAATGCCGAGCGACGTATTGCCGCGCATCATTTGTTCTTCTATATAGGCATCTAATTCGCGGACAGTTAGTTCTTCGTGCAGCAGGTGCGTGCTTTCAAAGTCTTTGGGCGAAAGTCGCAGCAGCGTATCTAATTTTTGCCCGTAGCTAAGCTGTTCGCGTTCGCCGCTGAACTGATGCAGGCGGTAATTTTCAATAGACCATTTGCCGCTTGCGCTGTCCCAACGGATGCGTTCGGCGCTGAGTTTTTCCAACAACTGATTGCCTACGATGCGTTCGAGGGTAAACAAGTAACCTGTTTGGGTGAAGTTGTTATAGTTCTGCATATAAGCGTAAGCATCGGGCGCTACTCGGAAATGCACGTTGGTAGCGTCGTAAAAATAGCGCTCTTTAATGAACGCCCGCTCAAAAGCCACGCGCGATTTGTTGGTAATCGGTACAAGGTAGGTTGTTCCGGCGATGCTGATGGCTGCCAGCAATGCCGCGCCCATCATGTAAGGCGCAAGCAGCCGCATAAAACTCACCCCCGAAGAGAGCATCGCAATAATTTCGGTGCGATTTGCCAGCCGCACCGTTACAAAAACCGTTGCCAGAAACACGATAATCGGGCTGAGCAGGTTGGTCATGTAGGGAATATAGTTGATGTAATAATGCTCAACTATAAAGCCCAGCGACAACTTATTGCGGTAAAAATCCTGACTTTTTTCGCTGTAATCAATCACGCAAATGATGGCGTTGAGCATGATGACCACATACACAAACGTGCTGAGGAATTTTTTCAGGATGTAAGCATCTATCAGTTTGAGTCGCATGGTATTTTAATACGAATTATCCTCAGCGAACTTTTAGATTTGCCGAAGTAAAGAAACGAATATTTACCGCACAAAGCTACCTCAATCCAACTGTGGGTACAAATTGAATTTTACAAAGATTTTATTCTTTTTAGGAAAAATCACAAAACATGAAAACTCACAGGCGAATGATTCCAGTGTTATGGGAATCAAGACCCTTGCGGAGATTTAATCCTATGAGCTTTTGTATCGGTCAGGTTCAACTAACATTTTGAGTTTGCAGACTCGTTATTAAAGGCTTGAACAATACCGATTATCTCATGCCTGTTGGTTATGTTAAATAAAATGTGCTTATGCAAAGCTACAAGTTTTTTATTGGAATTGATGTGAGCAAAGCGACTTTGGATTTGACGCTGCGCGATGCAACTCAGGTATGCGATTACCAGAAAATTGATAGTGATCAGCCAAGTATTGAGCAATGCTTGCGGCAGTGGCAAGCCCAATACGGTTTCAAATGAATGTCTGATTTGTTTGGAAAACACGGGACGATATATGAATATCCTGTTGCGCACCCTTTGTATGCAAGCCTTCGCTGTGTGGGTAGAAAATGCGCTGACCATTAAACGCTCTGCGGGTTTACAACAGGACAAGCACGATAAAGTGGATGCATACCACATTGCCGAATATGCTTATTCGCCATCAGGACAAAGCGATAGTATATCAGCCTGCCGGAGATACTTTGGAAAAGTTGAAAGTATTACAAGCCAGTCGTGAGCAACTACTCAATACCAAACAACGTCTGACTACCGACTTTGCGGTTATCTAAGTCAAAATGATTACCTACCGAAAACTACCCCAAAGCTGATAGGGGTCAGTTCCGGTCCTCGGTTGGCAGCGAAGAGGTTGCTCAGGTCGTAGTTGCCAAAAACGCGCACATCCAATATTTCTACCTCTGCCCGCACACCGTAGCGCCACTGGTTCAGTCCATAGCTGCCATGTTCACGCGGGCGGAAGCGCTGACCATTGACAGTATAAACCTGCCGGGTATAGCTGTCTAAGCGATAGCCAACGTAGCCACCGACAGCAATTGCATAGTTATGATTGCCAATTTCAAGCATCAAGGGTACGTTCAGGTGCGTTGCGGTCAGTTTTCCTTTGCGCAGCGGCTGCGCGGCAGGCTCAAAGACAACTCCCTGAGGCGTATTTTGCAGCGTTACATCGCCTTCAAACATGAAATTGTGCCATGAAATATTGAAACCGCTAATTAGGCTGAGATACCTGCTCAGGCGAACATCTACCCCGCCGCCAAAGGCAATATAGCGCGAACCAATCGGGAGCAGGTCGTACAGCGTGCCCTTGGGTGTGTTCCCGTTTTGAAGATAACTGTTCAGCCCCAGTTCAAGCGTTACATCGCTGCTGATGGAAAACCAGCGCTGTGGACGCTTGCTAACAGTTTTTGTCGTTGCAGCAGGCTGTTGATCTTCTACCTGCACTGAGTAGGAAACATTGTCCAGCGTAAAGGTCGTGTCGCGGCTGATAGAGTCCACGCTGCCGATTTTTTTCAGCAAACTGTTGATATCCAGCGTTTTCAATTTTTCGCGGTCGGCTTTGTCGGCAATAAAGAGGACGATTTTACTCTTGCCATACTTAATCACGACGGTGTCGTCTTTGATTTCATCAGGAAATTTGCCCTTGGTAAAAGCATGAGCGGGCAGGCTGCCCAACAGCGAAAGTGCAATCAGGCAGAAAAGAGGTGATAAAGTTTTCATACGTTTTTAGTCTTGTGTTTTGCGCTTGTCTTTCTTTTTGAAAAGGCTATCGGCGGGAAATCCCAGAATGCGGCGTTCCACGCGTGGCGCTGCCGTGTCTTTTGCAACCTCTTCGCCGTTGATGCGCTTCCAGAGGCGTTTCAGGTTGCTTTCGTCCCGTACTTCGGCAGAAGGCGTGTCAGCTGATGCACTGCCTTTTGCGGATGCCTCACTTCCCAACCGGATGATTACTTCCAGTTGCACTTTTTCCTCAATGGTAGGGACAGCAGCCGATTGTTCCACCGTTTCAGGTATTGGCAGCGATGGCTCGCCGGTTGCTTCCTGTACACTAGTCGGTACATCTGCCTGTTTGTGCGCATCGGCAGGCAGCGTAACCTTTTGCTGCTGTTCTCTATTAGCAGAACTAACAGTTGCAACTGCTGTTTTTACCTCTTGCGGCATTTCCTTAGATGCCTTTTCAGTGGTAAGATGCAGAGGTGCTTCGGAAGGTTGCTTCGCATTTTCAATTTTTTCTGTGGAAACAATTATTTCGGTTGGCGAATCGCCCGATGTAGTATTTGAAACACCTGTCGCATAATAGTAGCCGCCCGTAGCGATGCCTGCCACTAACAGGGCAGCGGGTACTGTCCACCAAATCCAGCCCCTGCGCCTGTCATTTCCCTTGTTGAGACGCGCCATTGCTGCCTGCCATTTTTGGTGCGCAGTCACCGAAGCCTCTGCCTCATGGTTGGCAAGCGCCTTGCGGAACAGTTCATCTACCGCATTTTTTTCGTTGGAATCAGGCGTAGTTTTCATAATTCTTTCGGGCTTGATAGGGTTATAGGTTGTTCAAGGGCTGCTATCCATGATTTGAGCATATTACGGGCGCGGTTCAATTGCGATTTTGAGGTACTTTCCGAAATTCCCAGCATATCGGCAATTTCCTGATGGCTGTATCCTTCAATCGCATACAGGTTAAAAACCGTTCGGTAGCCGGTGGGCAGTTGCTGTACCAGCGCAAGCAACTCTTCTGTATGAACGGCGGCATCGGCATAGCCATCAGATTCACAGTAGCCTTCTGCCTGCTCTATATTGGTTTGATGCCTGCCTGCTTTCTTGCGAAGCAGCGCCAACGCTTCATTGACCACGATGCGACGCACCCAGCCTTCAAAACTTCCTTGCTGCTTAAAGGTATGCAAATGCTGAAACACTTTTACCAAACCTGCAATCATTGCGTCTTCCGCTTCGGCGCGGTCGGGCAAATAGCGCATACTCACCCCCAGCATACGACTGCTGAATCGCTTGTAGAGCCATTCCTGCGCAGCCTGTTTCCCTTTGAGACAATCTTCTATTGCTGTTTGTTCGGTATATTTTTTGGCAAAGCCAAACATCGGTTTTGTTTGTTTCCGACCATAAGATGTAATAGCAGTCCGAAAGGTTGCCCGGCGGTTCAAAAAATCTTGTGTTTTTTTGAACCGCTGCCCTTACCAGTTGGTCGCCCGCTCCTGTTCCAGTTCGGCTTTGCGCTGATTGAAGATCGCTACCACTTTGGCGTAGCGCTGCGGCGGAATGAGATCTTCCAACTTGAAGATAGCCTCATCGGCGAAGCTGTCCAAGCCCATTTCAAGGCATTGCAGCGCGTAAAGTTCGTAGATGGCGGGCGGGTAGTCGTGGTAGTCGTCGCGGGTGCGCAATACGTTTACCAGCACATCGTATGCCTTTTGCGGCTCTTTGCGTTTGTTGTAAAGCGTCGCCAGTTCTAGGTAGAATTCCTGTTTTTGCGGCAGGCGACTGATGGCTTCTTTGAATTTAGTTTCTGCCTGTTTCAGGTCGCTATTGCCGATGGCATACAGCCCTTCATAAAAAGGTTTGTAGCCTGCCAGCGGCAAAGGCGGCTCATAACCTTTCAGGACTTCGCCCATTGCCTTGTAGCGTTCCTGTGCATACAGCAGGCGAAGGTCGGTATCGCGAAGGGGCTGCGCCAGCGCATCGGGAACACTGATACCCGTCATCGCGTTGCGAATGGCGGTGGCTTTTTCCGTACTTCCTTCTGCAATGTAGTAGCGGATGCGCTCAATGGCTGCCTGTACCTGCGCCACAGGAGATTGTAGGCTTTGGAATAATTGATTGAATGTATCGTCGGAAAGTTGCGCATGATTGTAGTGGATAAAGCGCATTTTCCCTTCATCGTCTAATGCCAAAAGGTTAATTTTTTTCACACTATCGGGATGAATCACATAGAGAATGTCGCGGGCGATTGCCTGATAGGTTGCATTGCTGCTTTCGCTGAGCATTTCCCAAGCCTCAATAGCTTCTGCACGGCGGTTAGGCAATTCTGTTAAGGCAATGGCGCGGTTTAGGAAGGCTTCGGCATTGCCCCGACGGTAAGAAATATCAAAATAGCGCGCTGCTTCGCCGTATTCTTCCACCTGCAAAGCCAGCATACCCAGCAAATTGGCATAGTAAGGATTGTTCGGCGGGCTTTCGTACTGCAATTTTTGCAGGATGTCATAAGCGCGTCCGTGCTGACCCATGCGGCGCAGTTTGAGGGCCTTGGCAAGCTGCAAATACTGTATAAAATTTTCATTGGCTTTCACTTTGGCGTACTTGTCCAATGTGTTGATAATGCTTGTGTCGGTATCGCCTATGCGGTTGAGCGCATAGTTGTACAAATAGCACAATTCGTAGGTGTTCAATGCCGAATCGGGCAGGAATTTTTCGTCTAAGGCTTCGGCGGTAGGTTGCCGCAACACGTTGAGCAGCGCCAGTTCATTCAACGACGTGCCGATGCTGCGGCGCGGGTTGAGCATTTGGCGCAGCGTATCGGCAGAGCCTGCAAAGTCGTAGCGGATAGCCATTGCGTAGAAGTTGCTTTCGGCAATTTCGGGACGCGACAGGTGTTCTTTTGCATTTTTCAAATAATAAAAAGCCGAGTCCACTATGTCGGTTTTGGTGTAGAGCAAGCCCATGTTGTTCATCAGCCTGCCGTCGTGTGGGAATCGTTTCAGCCCTTCGCGCAGTTGAAAAAGCCCGTCTATAAAGCGCTCGTTGTTGGTCATCAGTTCAGCAATATTAATAAAATCGGCCGGTTGCGGATTGCGGAAAGTAGCGCGTGAAAAGAAAAACAACGCCGTTGCGTCGTCGCCTTGCGCGCGCGCCAACGCACCTACCGAATAGTTAGCCCGATGACCGTAAGGGTCTAAGGCAAGGGCAAACTTATAGTTCTGTTCGCTCATTACTAAGTCGCCTTTGACGCGTTCCATATCGCCCTGATAGATGAAATAACCCGATTTTGCCTGTTCAAAAATGAAGAAATCGGCATTGGCCGCCATCACCCCGGCAACTACCAGCGCCGCCAGATTGACAAAACCATAGGCAATCATGCGCCCCTGATACATGACTTTATGCACGGGCAAACCCTGCCGCATCGGGGCGGTAAAATTCGCCAGAATGTAAATGTAGAAGATCAGCCCTACGCCAAACTGCGCGTAGCGAATCAAATCTTCCAATGCTTTGAGCAAAGAAGTGTTATCCGTAGCAAAGGCATAGCCGATAAATCCCAAAGCGACAAAACTTAATCCTAAAAAGCCGAAGTAGCCGTAGGGCGCAACGGGAACAATACCCGCCAAGGCAGGCTCTTTGCGCCACAAACCCCAGAATCCCAGCAATAGGTTGATAAAAAACCAGACAAAGGGGCTGACCATGAAAATTTTATAGTCCACTATGCCTGTGTCTAACAAGTAGTCATAAGCAATGTTGAACAGGTAAATGCCGCCGATAATAGCAAAGTGGCGAATCGGGTTGCCCGAAGCCGAAGGCCCCAGATTAGACACAAAAACAAACAGCGCACCCAGCAGTTCATGCCCTGTAAACCAGATGAGCAGCGCGGTTATCAGCAGCGGAATCGCGTAGGAATAGCCTATCCAATGCATCAGCGGATAGGCCACTTCTGCCTGCCAGCCAACAAAAGCAACCGCGCCGATTGCCAGCGCCGTAAACACCCCCAAACGGACAACCAAAGGCGTTTGACGGGCAAATTCCTGAAAATAGTAGGCAGGCAAAAGGAACAGCGCCAGCGATATAATCAACGGAATATTGCTGAAAGCCATGCCTGCAATCGCCATTTGTTCAAAGCCGGAAGTGGCAAGTTCCAGCACAATTACGGTGCAGATAATTGCAAAAGGAATGCGTTTCAGGAAGGTAGCCACCGTCAGCAGCAAAACCAGCCCCGCAATTACCAAAACAGCATATAGGCGGGCGTAAAAAATATCCAGTACAATATCGGTGGTGCGGTAGCGTTCGCTGATGATATACGAATCCGCATCTATTGTAAAGCTAAAAAAAAGTTGGTTAAAATCCTCTATGACCGTTCGCTTGGGTTGCAGTTCGGCTTCGGTGTACCAACGGATAGCCGTTTCGCTGCCCTGCCACCACAGATAAACGCTGCCCGCCAGGGCGATGAGAAATAAAACGGCAAAAGCCGCAAACAGTCTTTTAGGGGCTGTGCGCGGCCATTGATTCCAGAACCAGAGTTGTTGCATGTACTTACTAATCAGATGTTAGCTTCCAGCGCATCAATTTCTGATGCAAGGCGTTCCCAAAGTTCGGTTTCTTTTCCGATTTCCGCTTTTAATGCATCGTATTGGGCGCTAATTTTTGCCATTCCTGCCGGATTGGAATAAACCGAAGGCAGCGCCATTTCCTCCTCCAGTCGCTTCTTGTGCTGTTCGTGGGCGGCAATACGGCGTTCGGCTTCTTCCAATTGTTTTTGCATTTTTTTGAGTTGCTTGCGCGCATCTTCGCGTTCGGCATCGCTCAAATGGTTTGCTTTGGGCTTGTCATTGCTTTTGGCAGGGGCAGCTTTGGCCGCCTGCGGAATATTGGCAGCCGCCTGCTTTTGCTGCTGACTTTGCCAATAGACAAACTCATCGTAAGTACCCGGATATTCCCTGATTTGGTGGTTTTCTATCCACCAAATTTTATTGGCGATTTGCGAAACAAAGTGGCGGTCGTGCGAAACTACTACGAATGAGCCTTCG
Organism: Rhodoflexus sp.; assembly: GCF_053489755.1. Classification (NCBI taxonomy): domain Bacteria; kingdom Pseudomonadati; phylum Bacteroidota; class Cytophagia; order Cytophagales; family Thermoflexibacteraceae; genus Rhodoflexus; species Rhodoflexus sp. The sequence continues at coordinate 5,839 of NZ_JBRCHD010000055.1, read as the reverse complement.
TACTGCTGCAAAGCCTGAATCAGGATATTCACCGACTGAATATCCAAGTGGTTGGTAGGTTCGTCCAAAAGCAGGAAGTTAGAACGCGAAATGAGCGTAAGCGCCAGCGCCACCCGCGATTTTTCACCACCCGAAAGCACTTTGATTTTCTTAAATACATCATCGCCGCTGAACAGGAAACAGCCCAGAATGCCGCGCAATTCGGCTTCGGTTTTGTTTGTGCCTGCCTGTTTGAGTTCTTCAAGTATCGTATTTTCTACGTTCAGCACTTCTAATTGGTGCTGCGCGTACATAGCGGTTTGCACGTTGTAGCCTGGCTGAATTATGCCTTCTACGGGTTCTCTGCCTTCAATGATGCGCAAAAGGGTGGATTTGCCGCGTCCGTTTGCGCCGATGAGGGCAATTTTATCGCCGCGCTCAACGGTGGCGCTGCTGTGCTGCAAAATCACATTGCTGCCGTAGGCTTTGGAAATATTTTCCATTTGAACGATGACCTTGCCGGGTTGTTGGTCAAACGTAAAGCGGAAATTGACGCGCGCCGCTTCGTCCACCACTTCTTCCACCTTGTCCATGCGTTCCAGCGCTTTGATGCGGGATTGCACCTGTCGGGCCTTGCTTGCCTTTGCTTTGAATCGGTCAATAAATCGCTCTGCCTGACGGATGGCCTGTTGCTGATTTTCAAACGCATTGTTTTGAATTTCAGCGCGTAAGGCTTTTTCTTCCAGATAAAACGAATAGTTGCCCGGATAGTAGTTCAATTTTTGTTGCGCCACTTCCACGATGACGTTGCAAACATTGTCCAGAAATTCACGATCGTGCGAAACGACTACAATTGCGCCTTCGTAGGCGCACAAGTAGTTTTCTAACCACTGAATAGAGGGCAGGTCTAAGTGGTTGGTCGGTTCGTCCAGCATCAGCAGGGAAGGCTTCATCAGCAGCATTTTTGCCAGCATGACGCGCATGCGCCAGCCACCCGAAAATTCGCGTAGGGGGCGGTGCAGGTCGGGCGTAGAAAAGCCCAGACCTTCCAGAATTTCTTCGGCTTTGGCTTGCAGGCTGTATCCGTCCAGCATCTGAAACTCTTCCTGCAAAGCGCCTAATTTTTCTACCAACTCGTCGGAATATTCGGTTTCCATTTTGGCCAGAATCAAATCCATTTCGTGTTGCAGATGGTTCTGACGCTCAAAGGCTTCCATTGCAACAGCTAAAATGCTGTCTTCGGTTTGGTAGCTCAGCAAGTCCTGATTCAAAAAGCCGATGGTGCAGTCGCCACTTTTTTCAATGCTGCCTTCGTCGGGTGAGTATTCGCCCATGATGAGGCGCAAAAGCGTGGATTTGCCCGTTCCGTTTGCACCAATCAGTCCGATGCGGTCTTTGGGTTTGATGTGCAGAGAGGCTTGACGATACAAAGCGCGGCTGCCCAGATAAAAAGAAAGATTATTGACGGATAACATGCCACAAAATTACGCTTTGGCGGGCGGCATACAACCCCGATTGTAAGGTAAGCGGCTAATCCTCAAAAATTTGTGCTGCCTGAAAACTCAATTGCGGAAAAATCGCACTTGTTGCGATGCTGTCGCCAGCGTACATCTGTTGCAGGCGGTAGCGTCCTTCGCTGTCTGATCCAGTTCGCCAAGATAAGCATAGAAGCCGCTCGAGACTGACTATTTCAGAATTGGTAATGAGTTGCAAAATTTGAGTACACATAACAATTTACGACATATTTCCCAATTTATTTGTTTGCAAAACTGCCTTTTTTCACTTAGCTTTATCTGTCAAAGGTTTAGGCCGATCTTTCAACAAATGTCTTTCCTGTTTTCCATTCACTCTGTTTCTGAAACTATGCAGCGATTGATGAACTATTTCTACACTTTTACCTGCTCCGCCGTGCTGATGATTACCGCACTTTCATTCACCAACTGCTCTACTTCACAAAAAATCAAAGTAGAATCGGACTACAGCTACTATGGTAAGTTCAAGAAGTACAAATCTTTTGATTTTGTGAAGGATGTGAATCCCAACCGCATGGAGGATGATCCGCAAAGTCGTATCATAGAAGATGAAATTCGCTTTCGGATGGGACTCATCGGCTACAAGCAAACCGACCAAAAACCCGACTTGCTCATTTCATACCGCATCTTTTTTGATGATTTGCGCTTTACGGGCTTCAACCAACCCGACATAGAAGAATGGATTCGCTACGAAGACGAAAAGGAAAAGTATGACCCTATCAAATATAACCTGCGGCAGGGAACGCTGCTTATCTTGTTCTTTGATGGTAAACAACAGCGCACCGTTTGGCAGGGCTATGCTTCGGGGATCTTCGGTAACGCACTTTTTGCCAGCGAAAAAATGCTCAAACGCCCCGTTCGCGCTATTTTTGACCGCTATCGTTTCTTAGCTGAAGGTTTCCCCTATGACAACCGGACGCGTAATAATGACCGCGAAATCAATGAATAAAACCAGCCTGCTTTTTGCAACAGCCCTCCTGCTGCTCACTGCGCTTGGTACTTTGCTCTACCTGATGTTCAATCCGGAGCATCTGCAAAGTGCCGGCATAGTAAAAATTTTACCTGATACTACCGTATCTTTGGGACAAACAAACCGAACAACAACCATGCATACCATCATCAATAGCCACCGCGCTCCCGAACCTATCGGGCCCTATAACCAGGCAGTGCGTGCGGGTAATACGCTTTATGTTTCGGGACAAATCGCTATCAATCGCGAAACAGGCGAAATGGTAACGGACGACATCGCCTCTGAAACCCATCAAGTCATGCGCAACTTGGAGTACATTCTGCACGAAGCAGGTATGGGCTTCCGCAACGTGGTTAAATGTACCATTTTCCTGCGCGACATGAACGACTTTGCAACCGTGAACAATGTCTACGGACAGTATTTTATCGAACATTTCCCTGCTCGCGAAACAGTCCAAGTTTCTCGCCTGCCCAAAGATGTAGGTGTGGAAATCTCCTGCATTGCCGTAGCGCAGTAATAGTATTAAGACACGGATTTTGACGGATGACGCAGATAATCCACGCCGTAGCTCGTGTCCGCACGAGCTACTGTTGTTGTTCGTGCGGACACGAACAACGGCAAGAAAAAGTAAAGAATACGGATTTTACGTAAAACCCGACGGGTTTTTAGAACCCGTCGGGTTTATCATAGAACAGCTATGACACAACTTCAACAAAAGAAAAACAACCTGTTTTTTGTCCTGAGCGGACTTTTTTTAACTAACGCACTCGTTGCCGAAATGGTAGGCACGAAGATTTTTTCCTTAGAAAAAACGCTGGACTTTCCCCCCGCGCAGATTCCCTTATTGGGCGATTTTGTGTTGGATTTTAACCTGACGGCAGGGGTTGTGTTGTGGCCTATCGTTTTTATCACAAGCGATATTATCAACGAATACTTTGGCAAGGCAGGCGTGCGCAAAATATCTATCCTGACAGCCGTATTCATCAGTTATGCTTTTGTGATGATCTACTCGGCTACGCAGTTGGTTCCCGCTGACTTTTGGTTGGACATCAACAGCACCGACAGCGCCGGCAACCCCTTGAATATCAATGAGGCATTCAACCGAATTTTTCTGCAAAGTCTTGGCATTATTATCGGCTCATTAGTGGCATTTTTGGTAGGACAGTTATTAGACGCGGTTACTTTCCAATGGATTCGCCGCCTGACAGGCAGTAAGATTATCTGGCTGCGGGCAACCGGCTCGACGCTTGTCAGCCAGCTGATTGATAGCTTTGTAGTGTTAGGCATTGCCTTTTATTTATTCGGTAATCCGCGCTGGACGTTTGAACAGGTAATTTCGGTGGGCATTATCAACTACATCTACAAATTTGCCATTGCACTTATCATGATTCCGCTGCTGTATATCATGCACTTTGCCATCAAGTCGTATTTGGGAGATAAGGCTTCTGAGGAAATGGCGAACGAAGCCGCGCAAACACAACTGTTTTAGCCTGTGAGGTTAATTTTTCAACAGCCGCAGCCAGTAGTTCAAGTCTGTTTCAATGCCGTTTAAAAGCAGTTGCGGCATGATGCCGAGCAATAGCGCTAATACGGCAGGCAGCACCAGCAGCGCCCATTCTGTCCTTGTCAGATCGTGCAGGGAGCTGCGCCATTCGCTGCGGCTGAGGGAAAACTCGCCGAGAAACATCCGCTGAAACGTCCACAGGAAATAGCCCGCACCAATCAGCAGGGCGAAAAGTGCCAGCAGCGGCATCCAGAGCGGCAACTTGTCGGTTTCAAAAGCCCCCAGAAACACAAGCAACTCCGCTACAAAAGCCGAAAAGCCCGGCAAGCCGAGCGAGGCAAAAAATGCCAGCCCCGTAAAAGCAGCGTACTGCGGCATCACCTGCGCCAGGCCGCGATAGTCGGCTATTTGCAGGCTGTGCGTACGCTCGTACAACACGCCCGCTACGGCAAAGAGCATGGCAGAGAGCAGCCCGTGGCTAAACATCTGGATCACTGCGCCATTGATTCCTTCGGCATTGCAGGCTGCCAGCCCGAGCATCACATAGCCCATGTGCGAAACCGAGGAATACGCCACCATTTTTTTGAGTTGCGTTTGCCCCAGCGCAACCACTGCCCCATAGAGAATGCTTACCGTACCAATCAAGCCCATCCACCATGCAAAATCCTGCGCTTCGGCAGGAAAGATTGGAAAAGCGACGCGCATCATGCCATAGCCACCGATTTTGAGCAGAATGCCCGCCAGCACAATGGAAATAGGCGTTGGCGCTTCCACGTGTGCAGCGGGCAGCCACGTATGCAGCGGCACAATAGGGATTTTGATGCCAAAACCAATCAGCAGGAGCATAAAAGCGACCGAACGCGCCGAGAAGCCCATCAGCGTATCCTCGCCGGCAGGGTGCAGCCAGCTACCCGCCGTGAACGATTCGGGACGTGCCATCAGCAGCAGGTCAAAACTCTGCGCCCCGCTGCTGTCCTGCACAGAAAGGTATAGCCCAATCATCACAATCAGAATCAGTACCGAGCCAAAGAAAGTGTAAATGAAAAACTTAATGGCAGCATATTCGCGCCGTTCTCCGCCCCAAATGCCAATGAGGAAATACATCGGCAGTAGCATAAATTCAAAAAAGAGGAAGAAAAGGAAAAAATCCAGCGCCAGAAAGCAGCCCATCACCGTCCCCGCCAGCAGCAGGTACAGCGAAAAATAGGCTTTATGCGACTTTTTGATGTGGTAAGAAGCCAGCGAACCGAGGAAAAGTACCAAACCGCTCAGCAGCACCAGCGTCAGGTTCAGCCCGTCCACTCCCAGAAAGTACAGCACTTTCAACTGCCCAAGGTCGCCCATTTGGAAGCGAATCCATTCGTATTTTTGGATAAATAGTAAATCGCCGTACTGCGCAGTTGTTTTGCCCTGCGCTGCTACGAACAGCGCACCTGCAGCCAGCGCCAACAGCAGACAAATGCCTCGTGTAAGCCTGTCCATTGTGCGGTGTGCGTATGCAGGCAGCAACAACACCAGTGCCGCCGCAGCCAGCGGTAATATGATGAGTAAGTGAAGTAATATATCAGGCATAGAATAGATGCGGATTGCCGTGTAGATCTGTTTTCAGGGGCGAAAGTTAGCGCATGACCATCGGATATACATACAACCCGCATGAATTTCAACCGCAGTAAACGCTGATTCAATTCACCACAGAGGTCGCCATGTTTTGCGCAGAGGTCGCGGAGGTTCAATTTAGGGTATTTCGGCTTCGGTCAGACCCACAGGGTCAGACCGCAAGTAACAGCCAATCTGACCCTGTGGGTCTGACTGGAATCTTATCAAAAAAACCCGACGGGTCTTGGAGACCCGTCG
>NZ_JBRCHD010000054.1:0-49541 GCF_053489755.1 Rhodoflexus sp. | reverse complement strand
GCAAAAATCAACGGGGCAACAATTGTAGCATCCGATTCAATGACATAAGAAGGCGACTCGATGTGCAGTTTGCCCCATGAAATTTTCTCGTTGGGAACCGCGCCGCTGTATGAGCCGTAGCTGGTTGTAGAATCCGAAATCTGGCAGAAGTACGACCAGAAACTGATTTCATCCATTTGCAAGTCTTGCTTCAGCATGGGTACTACGCAGATAGGGAAATCACCTGCAATGCCGCCACCGATTTGGAAGAAGCCGATACCGTTGCCTATTTTGTGGTTTTGGATATACCATTGTGCCAGCGTAGTCATATACTCGATACCGCTCTTCATCGTGGAAGGTTTCAGTTCGCCTGTTATGCAGTAAGAGGCAAAGATGTTGCCCAGCGTAGAGTCTTCCCAACCCGGTACAAAAACGGGGAGATTGCGCTGGCAGGCAGCCAGCAGCCATGAGTTTTCAGGAGGGATTTGGTAGTACTGCTCCAGCACACCACTTTTGAGCAATTGGTAGAAGAACTCGTGTGGCAAATAGCGCTCACCTTTGTCTTCAGCCCCTTTCCAGAGTTGAAAAATATGCTTTTCTATGCGGCGGATAGCCTCACCTTCGGGAATACAGGTATCAGTAACGCGGTTAAAACCGTTTTCCATCAGATCCCATTCTTCAGCAGGGGTTAGGTCGCGATAACGAGGGATGCGCTTATAGAAATTGTGCGCAACCAAATTAAATACATCTTCTTCTAAGTTGGCGCCTGTGCAGGTAATCGCATGTACTTTTCCTTGTCGGATCATTTCAGCTAGCAAAATGCCCAGCTCGGCGGTAGACATCGCGCCTGCCAGCGTCATGAACATCAAGCCGCCTTTTTCCAGATGCGCTTCGTAGCCTTTAGCAGCATCTACCAGCGCAGCGGCATTGAAATGGCGGTAATTTTTTTCAATAAATTGTGAAATCGGACCTTTCGTAGCCATGATTTGGAGTATGGTGAATAGTTGTTGATTATCAGCAAGTAATAATTTTGTGCCGCGAAATTAGCCATAAATGACTAACTTGCGTCCCATTTAAGGGAGAATGTCATCACCTAATTTCATAGACTACGTCAAAATCTACTGTCGCTCCGGAGCGGGTGGGGCAGGATCAGTGCATTTCCGCCGCGAGAAGTACGTCCCCAAAGGCGGACCTGACGGGGGAGACGGCGGACGGGGCGGGCATATTATTCTGCGCGGCAATGCACAGCTTTGGACACTGCTGCATCTCAAATATACCAAGCATCTCAAAGCGCAGAATGGTGCAGCAGGCACCGGACAAAATTGCAGCGGCAAACAGGGCGACGACCTGATCGTCGAAGTTCCGATCGGAACTATTGTCAGGCATGCCGAAACAGGTCAAAAAATGGCCGAGATTATGCAAGATGGTCAAGAGATTATACTGCTAAGAGGCGGACGCGGCGGACTGGGCAACCAGCATTTTGCAACCCCCACCAATCAGGCGCCGCGCTATGCACAACCCGGCGAGCCTTCTGAAGAGGCATGGGTAATTATGGAGCTTAAGGTGCTTGCAGATGTCGGGCTGGTAGGATTTCCTAATGCAGGTAAGTCCACCTTGCTTTCGGTTATCTCGGCAGCGAAACCTGAGATAGCCGATTATCCATTTACTACTACTACACCCAATTTGGGCGTAGTGCGCTACCGCGACGGGCGTTCCTTTGTCGTGGCAGATATTCCCGGGATCATCGAAGGGGCTGCCGAGGGCAAAGGGCTGGGGTTGCGCTTCCTGCGACACATCGAGCGCAACTCTGTGCTGCTGTTCATGGTGCCTGTGGATAGCAAGCATATTGCCAAAGAATACAATATTCTGCTCAATGAACTGCGCAAATATAATCCCGAATTGCTCGACAAAAAACGACTGCTGGCAGTTACCAAAGCCGACCTAATAGACGATGAGCTAAAAGAAGCCATGAGCCGCGAACTACCCGAAGGAGTACCGGCAGTATTCATTTCTTCCGTTGCCCAGCAAGGCTTACAGGAACTCAAAGACATGCTCTGGAAAGCTATTCAAGACGAAAATCAGCCTCAAGAAGAATTTAAAACGAATCTGCTAAAACTATGACGATCCACCGCGAAGGCTATCCTACGCTACTGCTGACCTTAGTTGTACTGACCGCTGTAAACGTAGCACTGCATTATTTCCTACCTGGACAAGAGCTTATACACAACATCGTGCTGCTCATTAGCTTAGTCCTTTTCCTGATTGTACTACAGTTTTTCCGAAATCCGCACGTAGATATACAAATACAGGAAGGCAAGATCATAGCGCCTGCCGATGGTAAAGTAGTGGTAATTGAGGAAACAATTGAGCACGAATACTTTAAAGATAAGCGCAAACAGGTATCCATCTTCATGTCGCCTTTCAACGTACATGTAAACCGCAATCCGATGTCGGGCGTGGTAAAATACTTTCGCTATCACCCGGGATTATATTTAGTAGCATGGCATCCGAAGGCAAGTACAGACAATGAACGCACCACAATTGTTGTGCAGAACAATGCAGGCATCGAAATTCTTTTGCGCCAGATCGCCGGAGCACTCGCCCGCCGCATCTGCTGGTACATAGAAGAAGGGCAGCGCGTCGTACAAGGTTCAGAATTCGGCTTTATCAAATTCGGTTCTCGCGTAGATATTTTTCTGCCGCTCGACGCAAAAATCACCGTACAAATGAACCAGACAACCACTGCCGGTAAGACAATTATCGCAGAACTTGCCTGAACTTTACAGGGAAATATTCACTGCCCTTCCAAACTATGTGCCTAAACAAACGGTTAGGAATTTATTAAATATTTTAGAGTGCGTATATTTGTGAACCAATCTTAAACGAATCACTTTCGATGACAACAGTTGTAATAGCGTCTATCGTTGCATTTATGGTGCTTATCACCTTGCTGGTATTGCTGTTGCTTTTTGCTCAGGCAAAATTGGTACAGTCCGGTAATGTAAAGATCGTAATTAACGGAGACGAAGCCCATCCGCTCATTGTTCCGGCAGGTTCTACTTTATTGACGACCCTGTCCAATCAAAAAATCTTTTTACCTTCTGCCTGTGGTGGTGGTGGTACTTGTGCCATGTGCAAATGCGTAGTAGAAGACGGAGGCGGCGATGTGTTGCCAACTGAAGTTGGACATTTGAGCCGTGCTGAGCAGAAACAAAAAGTACGTCTTGCATGTCAGGTAAAAGTAAAGCAAGACATGCACATCCACGTGCCCGAAGAAATTTTTGGTATTAAAAAGTGGGAGTGCGAGGTAGTATCGAACTACAACGTAGCTTCTTTTATCAAAGAGTTTGTTGTTAAGTTACCGGAAGGTGAGGTACTTAATTTCCAATCAGGCGGCTACATTCAGATAGACGTACCTCCAATCGAGGTGGACTTTAAAGACATCAATATTGAGCCGCATCCGGAAGATCCTGCGGGCCCTGATAAGTTCAAACCCGAGTGGGATAAATTCAAGATGTGGGATCTAAAGATGAAAAATCCTGAGCCTGTTTTCCGTGCCTACTCAATGGCTAACCATCCGGCAGAAGGTAACATCATCATGTTGAACATCCGTATTGCAACCCCACCATGGGATCGTGCCAACAATAAGTGGATGGATGTCAACCCGGGTATTTGCTCATCTTACGTGTTTACACGCAAACCGGGCGATAAAGTAACTATCTCGGGGCCTTATGGCGAGTTCTTTATCAAGCCAACCAAGCGAGAAATGGTTTATATTGGTGGTGGTGCAGGTATGGCTCCTCTGCGTTCGCACATATTCCACCTGTTCCATACAATGAAAACAGACCGTAAGGTTTCTTACTGGTACGGTGGACGCTCCAGACGCGAGCTATTCTACACCGAGCATTTCCGTGCTATAGAGAAAGAGTTTCCTAACTTCAAGTATTACATTGCGCTCTCTGAGCCATTGCCGGAAGATAACTGGAAAGTAAAAGACAGCATTGACGGGGAAGGTGATGGATTCGTAGGTTTCATCCACCAAGTGTTTATTGATAACTATCTGTCCAAGCATCCTGAGCCTGAGGAAATCGAGTTTTATTTCTGCGGCCCTCCTATGATGAATGCAGCCGTGCTCAAAATGTGCGATGATTTCGGTATTCCACCGGAAAACGTAGCATTTGACGATTTCGGCGGATAGTCCAATCTAAACCCCAATAAAGAGGCTGTCCAGAAAGACTACATGTAGCACAGACTTCAGTTTGTAGCCATCTGATTATCAAGTATTTCAACGATCACAGACTAAAGTCTATGTTACTTTTTGGACAGTTTCTTTTATATTGTAACCTATGCCGGTGATCTATCAGAGATTGACAAACTTGTTCACTAATTTCTCATCGAACAGGATGTATTTGGTAGGCGAAAACAGTTTGCGTCCTCCCGAGGATATACGTGCTGCCAGCGACCTGATCTTCACAGACTTTTCTTTCTTAGCATCGCTGACGGCTACACGCAAAATCTTGAGAAAAATAACGATGTGCGGACATTCGTCTTTGCCCAGCATCCTAATCTGTCGCTGAATGCTATTAACTAACTGTTTGAATAGTTCAAAATCGCCCATAAGACAGTATTGCAGCGCAAGCAGCGACTTAATTTCGATAGTTGCGTGTTGGTATTTTTTCAGGCTGAAAGCATTAAGCAGCGTGTTGAGCCAGCGGGCTGCCTCTTCGTACTTTTCGGCATAATAGCAGCAAATAGCTCTGTAGGTCATATAGTTGATGTACTGCGGGATATTTTCTTCATCCAACTCAAAATCATTGAAAAGCATCTCGTTTTCTTCATACAGGTGTCCCTCGATGCCCAAACGTATGCTGCGCTCAAGTTTAGTCATCAGGAATTGCGAAGGGAAAGTGTAGAGCGAATAGTTAGCAAGCAGCAAGGCAGCAGAGTCATTCACATCCTCGAAATAGCGCTCTGCCTTTTTAAAAACTTTGTAGTGATTGTAATATTCGAGCCGCAGGTACTCAAATACCAGCTTTAGGTGGTGATAAATCGGGTCTAATCCGTACTGCGTAAACTTTTTATGTACGTTGTCTATAATATCTTCTATCGGCTCGTGATCGTCTGTGGGCTTGTCTTCCTCTACAAAAAGGCGATGGAAAATATTCATACAGCTTTGATAGACAAACAAGCGATGCGACTCGTACATTTTTGCAATGTTGCCCATCTCTTCGTTAAGAAGAACCAGTTGCATTTTGTCAATTTCATCACCCGTGAGCGTATAGATGCCGAATTTTTTGAAATAATCTGCCAGCATATCCTCTGCCTTATCTACTGCCAGCATGTAAGCAACGTGGCGGTTATAGGCTTGTGAGTACGAAAAATAATCCGGGGAGTTAATGTGCAGTTTTTTGAGATGCTTGTAAACAATGATCAGTTCGTTAGACAGATCGTAGTCGAGCAGTTCGCGCTCTAAACGCTTCAGCGTAGCAATTGCGATCGCTCTTTTGCGCGTAAAAATAGTCTCGTTGATGTTGGCTACCCGCTTCAAGAGGTCGGTGCGGGGGCTTTCCATTTGCTGTAGCAGGTACTCTTCGATCTTTTGGTTCAGGCGCGAGCGCAGGGTGTAATACGCATTGGTATTTACATCCAGTTCTTCCATGATTTTATTGTCGGATTGCTGCTTTTCGCGCATTGATCGTAGCAGTGTGGCAGACTTTTCTGCATTGCTTTCCAGCAGGGAATTGTAAATTATTTCGTAGTCTCTGTTAGATAGCTGCTTGATAATATTTTTGAGCTTTGCCATTACAACCTAATGTTAAAAAGTACTTACCGCGAAGGTAGCAACTCTTGCATAATTTTGCGCAAATTTACTCCTGTGGTAAACTAATTTTTTTTATAAATAGGACTAATCTAATAAAAACAGTTCTTTTTCGGTGCCTAACTGACTAAAGTATTTAAAAATCGGTTTTTATTACATAATGTTTTTAACAGGCCCTTTGGGCAAAAAAGGCAAAATAGCGCGTCTGGTAATAAAAAATTACTTGCAAAACATACATGAAACTTACTGACGAGTGGCTGCAGCAATAATGAGCGACAGTTCTTTATGTTTCATATGGAATTTACGCCCGATGTATTCGTTGGTCAATTCACCTGAATAGCTGTAAACTCCTTTGGCAAAACCCGAATCCATGTAAATCATTTCATCCACTCCGCCATATTCGCCCATTTGCCTGAGCAAAGGTGTAAAAATATTGCTAATGGCTTTGGTTGCTGTTCGGGCTACACGTGAGGCAATATTAGGAACACAATAGTGAATTACCCCATACCGACGATAGGTCGGAGCGTCGTGGAAAGTTAGTCGCGAGGTTTCAAAGCAGCCGCCATTGTCTATGCTGACATCAATGATTACAGCATCGGGGCGCATTTGGCTGACCATTTCTTCAGTTACCACACAAATAGATCGCCCGTTTTGCGAACGCAAAGCGCCAATGGCAACGTTGGTAGTTTTCAGGGCGCGTGCAAGCGTCGTGGCTTCGATAGTAGAAGTGTAGAGTTGCTGGTCGCCGAGGGAGTGTTTCAGACGGCGCAATTTGTAGAGGCTGTCATCAAAAACTTTGACAGAAGCTCCCAGCCCAAGCGCAGCACGAGCCGCATATTCGGCAACGGTGCCTGCTCCCAAAATAAGCACTTTGGTAGGGGGAACACCCGTGATGCCACCCAGAATAATGCCTTTGCCACCACTTGTGTTGCTAAGTAATTCGGCAGCTATCAGCATGACGGTACTGCCTGCAATTTCGCTCATCGCACGTACCAGCGGCAAGCCGCCGACTTCATCTTCGATCATTTCGTAGGCAATGGCTGTCAACTTTTTCCGATTGACGGCATGCAGGTATTCCTGCGTAACTTTGGCTAATGGCAAAGATGAGATCAGGGTTGCGCGGTGCGACATCATCTCAATTTCTGCCGGGGTGGGCATGTCTATCTTCAAGACAATATCTGCCTTAAAAACTTCTTCGGGCGAGTAAACTATTTGTGCACCAGCCTCGCTGTAGTCGGTATCGGAGTAGCGCGAAGGAAGGCCCGCACCCGATTCGATGTAGATCTCGTGCCCGTGGGCAATTAGTACGCGCACCGATTCAGGGCGAAGCACAATCCTGTTTTCTTGATAGGCGATCTCTTTGGGTAGACCTATTACCAAGCGTTTGTTGCTTTCCTGTACCTTAACAAGCCTTTCCTGCGGGTGGAACAAACGGTGTTCCTGCGCGAGTCGCTTCATTTCAGATTTCAGATGATCAGTCATATCGGTAAAGGTCTATAATGCGCGAAAAATCAGAAGCCGTACTTATACGGACTGTTAAATTTTGGGGTGGAATTAGTCCGGCAATGCGGCTACCCCACTCTATCAGGCAGCGATTACCCGAATAAAAGTACTCTTCTACGCCAATGTCTATGGCTTCTGCCTCGTTGCTAAGGCGATAAAAATCAAAATGGAAAACGGTGGCATTTGTGCCCGGCAGTGCATATTCATTGACTAAAGAAAAAGTAGGACTTGAGACATTTTCTTGCACTCCCCATAGCTTGCAAAGGTGCTGGATCAAGGTTGTTTTGCCTGCGCCAAGGTCGCCCTCGAAGAGCCAGATGGTATGCTGTTGCGCAAAATCGGCTAATGTGCGGGCAATCGCATCCAACTCACCTATGTGGTGGCAAACTAACCGAAGTGCTTCCGAACAAGATTGATGCGTCAAAAAGTCCATTTCTAACAAAGTTACAGAAGTAAATAAAAATAATCATTATCGCGCGTCTCATACTTTACAGGATCGCTTACCTTTGACAAAGCTAATTTACCAATCTTATGCAACAAGCCGCTTTGGATTTTCTTGCTGACCTGAAAGCAAACAACAGCCGCGAGTGGTTTGCCAAACACAAACCACGCTACGAGCAAGCAGCGGCCGACTTTTTGGAGCTTGTCGAAAACTTATTGCAGCGACTGGCTATACGCGAGCCGGCTTTTGCGAACCAAAAAGCCAAAGAATGTGTGTTTCGCATCTATCGCGACACGCGCTTTTCGCCCGATAAAACGCCCTATAAAGTACATCTGGGGGCTTATTTTTGCAAGGGTGGCAAGCAGTCGCCCCTTGCAGGTTATTACCTCCACATACAGCCGGGCGAAAGTTTCATAGCAGGCGGCTGCTGGATGCCTCCCGCGCCAATGTTGCAGGCAATCCGTCAAGAAATAGACTACAACGCTGCCGAATTCCGCGCCATTGTACAAGCCCCCGCCTTTGTCCAGCGTTTTGGCAAACTTTCCGGCGATACTTTGAAAACAGCACCTAAAGGCTATCCTGCCGATCATCCCGAGATTACTTTTCTCAAACACAAAAGTTTTGTTGCTGTTCAGCCGCTGACAGACACGCAGATATTGGCAAGCAATCTCGATGAACAGATCATGGAAAGTATCGCCGCGATGCAACCCTTAGTAGATTTTCTTAACCGTGCCGTAGCAGATATTAGCTAAATTCGGTCAAATAGGTATAATTTCAAATCTTCAAAACACAGCACCATGAAACAAGTTCTTGCCGAAATAATTACCATCGGCGATGAAATACTTTACGGACAGATAACCGATACCAACTCGCAGTGGATGAGCGCCGAGTTAGACAAAATTGGGGTGCGCACCGTCCGCAAAACCTCTATCGGCGACTCAACGGAAGCTATTTTAAACGCTTTGCAAGCCGCCGAAGCCGTAGCGGACATCATCTTGATGACGGGAGGTTTAGGCCCCACCAAAGACGACGTTACCAAGCGCACCTTAGCTGAGTACTTCGGCGCAGCGCTCGTATTTGACCAATCGGTATTGGACAATATCACGCGGCTGTTCAGCGCGCGCGGGCGCGAAGTTACGCCTACCAACCGCCAGCAAGCCTATGTGCCGGCTAACTGCAAAACGCTGCAAAACCTGATTGGCACGGCGCCCGGCATGTGGTTCGAGCGCAACGGAAAGGTGTTTGTTTCTTTGCCCGGCGTTCCCTACGAAATGAAAAAAATGATGAAAGAAACCGTGTTGCCCATGCTACAAACGCGGTTTGAAACCCCGCACATCATCCATCGGATGATTAAAACCATCAATATTCCCGAATCTACCCTTTCCGATTTGATAGAGGAATGGGAACTATCGCTGCCGCCGCACCTCAAACTTGCCTATCTGCCGCGCATGGGGCAGGTGCGCCTGCGACTGACAGGCATCGGCACAGACAAAAAGGCATTGCAAGCAGAGATTGACCGCGAAACGGCAAAAGTTGTAGCCCTGATCGGCAAACACTTCTACGGATACGACGATGACGAAATAGAAACCACAGTAGCCAAGTTGCTGCTCCAGCAAGGTAAAACCATCGCCACCGCCGAGAGTTGTACGGGCGGCTATATCGCCCATCAGTTCACTCAACACGCGGGGTCAAGCCGCTATTTTGTAGGAGGAATTGTAGCTTATAGCAACGAGGTGAAAGTTTCGCAACTCGGCGTACTGCCTGAAACGCTGGCAACTCATGGCGCAGTGAGCGAAGCAACCGTGCGGCAAATGGCTGAAAATGTGCGCATTCGCTATGGGGCAAGCATCGGCATCGCCACCACAGGCATCGCAGGCCCCGACGGCGGCACGCCCGAAAAGCCCGTCGGCACGGTTTGGATTGGCTATGCAGACGGCGCGCAGGTCATCGCCAAAAAACTTGCCCTTGCGCAAGAGCGCAGCCTCAACATCAGTTTGACCTGCAACGCCATTCTTGATTTGGTAAGAAAGCAACTGACTTGCTAACGCAAGATTCATATTGATACAATTTATCGGTAACATGCGCCACCTACTTGAGGCTGTCCAAGAAGGCTGAATCTAGCACAGACTTCAGCCTGTAGCTATTTGGTTATCACGTGATTAACAAATCACAGACTCATGTTACTTTTTGGACAGCCTCGATTTACCCATCATGCAGTTCATAATTGGATAAGCTTTTCAATAGCACAAAACTGTTGTCGCCAGTGTAATTTTGGGCATGAATACTACTGTTGCACAAAAAATTGCTGCGCTGCTGCTGGAAGCTGGCGCGGTTAGGCTCAGCCCACACGAACCTTTCACATGGGCATCAGGCTGGAAATCACCGATTTATTGCGATAACAGGCTTACGTTGTCTTTCCCGCACATTCGCAGCTATATCAAAGAGGCGCTTGCTAATGCTGCTCGTGAAGTGTTTCCGCAGGCAGAAGCTATCGCAGGGGTAGCTACGGCAGGAGTGCCTCAAGGTACGCTTCTGGCAGACCTGCTCAATCTGCCCTTCCTCTATGTGCGCCCCAAACCCAAAGGTCATGGCTTGGAGAATCTGATTGAAGGTAAAATTATGCCGGGCGCTAAGGTGCTGCTGGTCGAAGATCTGGTTTCTACAGGGGGCAGCAGCCTCAAAGCTGCGCAAGCTATCCGCAATGCAGGAATGGAAGCCTACGGTATGCTGGCAACTTTCAGCTACGATTTTGACCTAACCAGACAGAATTTTGAACAGGCAGAAGTGCCCCTCTACACGCTGTGTACCTATCCGACGCTGCTTATAGAGGCTGTAGCTCAAGATCTGATCACAGAAGAGGATATGGCATCGCTACAGGAATGGCGCAAAGCCCCTGAAGTTTGGTGGCAATCATAGAAAGCGGGTTTTCAGTTCGGGCGTGGGCATTCGGCAGGCATCGCGTTTGCCAAACCAGCGGTAGCGATTCTTAGCAACCCAACGATAGATCCCGTCGCGAATAAACGGCGGGATCATAATTCCCACATAAGCGATCTGCCACAGCCCACCGAGCTTGCGAGCAACCTCTATTGCCGCACGCGAGCGCGTATATGCTTTCCCGTCTGTGTAAAAAACAAAAGTATCCAAGTCTGTTGTATCCATGCCAAAGCGCAGCAGCACCTCCTGCCCTGTTTCGGATTGCAGCGAGGCGAATTTCAGCCGCCCCCGGCGGTCTGCATCTATTAGAAAATTGACGATGCCGTTGCACAGGTTGCATGCACCATCAAACAATACGACCGATTCAGATTCCCAGCGATACATGATTCCTTAGCCTTTTCGCTTAATAAATACGTAGCGGATTTTTTTATTGCGCAGCGGACGATAGCCCTCTTCCAGATCGAAAAGTATTGTGTCCTTATGCTGCGGCATGATTAGCAGAGGTGATGCCATGTTGCGGTAGTGCCATGCAAGCACTCCGCCGACAAGCGCCCCGAACAGATGCGACTCCCACGATATATTATGCTGCCCCATCTGGGGAAACACTCCCCGTATCATACCGCCGTACAGGATGCCAACGCCTACTGCAATAATCAGCGAAGCACGATTGCGGCGAAAAAGTCCGGAAAAAAAGAGAAAAGAAGCCAATGCATACACCTGCCCGCTCACCCCGATATGATACGAAGGACGCGCCAGCAGCCACACGCAGATACCCGTAGCAAAGTAAGCAATTGTTAGTACGGGGCGGCTTTCGCGCGGGTAAAACATAAAAACTGCTGTGCATAAGATCAGCAGCGGGCATACGTTTGAGAGTAGATGCATCCAGTCGCCATGTACCAGCGGCGCGGTCAGAATGCCAATTGCCCCCAGCAGCGAACGCGGAAAAATACCCAGACGCGCCCAGTTATAGCCCGAAACCCACTGCAAGAGTGCAAAAAGCCAAAAAGGCACAGTTAGCAACAGGCTCAAAAGGAAACTTCTGGACAGTCGCATCAGCCTTGCTTCTTGAAAAAGGAATCTACAAACTCATCGCGATTGAAAATTTGCAGATCTTCTATTTTTTCGCCCACGCCGATATATTTGACAGGAATTTTGAACTGATCAGAAATTCCGATCACTACTCCCCCTTTGGCAGAGCCGTCTAATTTCGTGATAGCCAGTGAGTTAACTTCTGTAGCCTTAGTAAATTCGATTGCCTGCAGAAATGCATTTTGTCCGGTACTGCCGTCCAAAACGAGCATTACCTCGTGTGGTGCATCGGCAATGAACTTCTGCTGCACGCGCTTAATCTTGGCAAGTTCGTTCATCAGATTCACTTTTGTATGCAAACGTCCTGCAGTATCTATAATGATAATATCCGCGCCCATTTCCGTACCTTTTTTGACGGTATCAAAGGCGACAGCAGAAGGATCAGTATTCATACCGTGGTCTATAACAGGCACCCCTACACGCTCGCCCCAGAGTTTGATCTGATCTACAGCAGCGGCGCGGAAAGTATCCGCCGCACCAATAACAACGCTGTAGCCCTGTTTTTTGAACTGAGCAGCCAGTTTGCCGATGGTTGTGGTTTTGCCTACACCATTTACACCGACGACCATCAACACATAGGGGCGCTTATTTTCAGGAATATGGAAACCATCCAGCGTATTTTGCGGATTTTGCGCCAGCAGCGACTTGATTTCGTCGCGGATGATGCTATCCAGTTCTGAAGTGCTTACGTACTTATCGCGCTTCACGCGGTCTTCTATGCTGCGGATAATCTTGATTGTAGTAGCTGCACCTACGTCGGAAGCAATCAGAATATTCTCCAGTTCGTCGAGTACTTCTTCATCTACCTGCGATTTGCCTGCGATAGCTTTGGTGAGCATTGAGAAAAAACCTTTGCTGCTTTTTTCAAGCCCTTTGTCTAATGATTCTTTTTGCTCTTTGGAAAAAAATCCGAATAAACCCATGGTAATACGGTTGCGTTGGTATTTAACCTTAAAGTTGCGAAGTTTAATAATAAAAACCCTAAGGACTGCTAAAATCCTTAGGGTTTTGAGGCGACAAAAGCGGCTCGACTCAAGTCTGCCGCACAATGACAAAATTACTTCGCACTGAGGAAGTCTTTTACCTGATCTTCAGGCATAATTTCCTCTTTGAAGATATATGCACCGGTTTTAGGCGACTTAACAGCCTTTACAACGCGGGTATATTTCACACCGCCTTCTTTCTTCAGGGTAGCAACTACTTTCTTTGCCATGACGATTACTTAATTTCTCTGTGAACAGTATAGCGCTTCAGAATTGGGTTGTACTTTTTCAGCTCAATGCGCTCGGGAGTATTTTTGCGGTTTTTAGTCGTAACATAACGCGACATGCCGCCCATGCCTGAATTTTTATGCTCAGTACACTCCAAAATTACTTGAATGCGATTGCCTTTCTTTGCCATTGTATCTTGTAAGTTTATGCTGTGCAACAATTATTTCAACTTCACCTTAGGCGACAGCGTACCTTTCAGAGCAGCTGCTTTCAGTACATTGCTCAGACCGTTCTTGGTAATGGTACGCATAGCAGAAGTAGATACTTTCAGCGTTATCCAGCGGTCTTCCTCTGCCAGATAAAACTTTTTCCTCTGCAAATTAGGAGTGAAAGTGCGCTTTGTTTTGTTGTTAGCGTGAGATACGTTGTTTCCAATACGCACACGCTTACCGGTAATATCGCAAATTTTAGACATGGTGGTACTTTTTGAACAGGACTGCAAAATTAGTACAGAGGCGACAAAAAACCAACAGATTGTCAAATAATTAATTTGCTTTCCCTATGACAGCATCGCTGATGCCCATGCTGCTGAACCCGCCGTCGTGGAACAAGTTCTGCATGGTTACTTTGCGGGTCAGATCGGAAAACAGCGTGATAATATAGTCTGCGCACTCGTCGGCAGTGGCATTGCCCAGCGGCGACATGTTGTCAGCATATTTGAGAAACTCGTCGAATCCGCTCACGCCCGTACCTGCGGTGGTAGGTGTAGGCGACTGCGAAACGGTATTCACGCGGATCTTCTGCGATTTGCCGAGGCGGTAGCCGTAGCTGCGAGCAATAGATTCGAGCAGGGCCTTAGCCTGCGCCATATCGCCGTAGTCGGGGAATACGCGCTGCGCTGCGATGTAGCTCAACCCTACGATAGAGGCATAGTCGTTAAAAGCAGCCAGTTTTTCGCCTGTCTGCATCATTTTGTGGAACGAAATAGCAGAAATATCGAGTGTTTTGATAAACCAGTCGTAGTTCAAATCGCCATATTCTTTCTTTTTGCGCACGTTGGGGCTCATACCGATAGAGTGTAACACAAAATCTATCTTGCCGCCCAAATGATCTATTGACTGGCGGTAGAGGTTTTCCAAATCTTCTATCGAAGTAGCATCTGCCGGAATGACAATCGTCTGGCATTCTTCTGCCAATTTATTGATTTCGCCCATGCGCAGGGCAATCGGTGCGTTGGTGAGTGTGAAAGATGCTCCTTCTTCTTTGGCACGCAGCGCTACGCGCCACGCAATAGAGTTGTTGTCTAATGCGCCTGTAATGATACCTCGTTTGCCTGATAACAGCTTATACATCGCTAAATGGTTAGATTAAAGTGGAAAAACCGGGTGCAAATTAACAAACCTGTGTTAGTACGCAAAAATCGAAATAAATTGGCAGCATTTATTTGTTGCCCGAAAACGAGAAAGCGATGCGTGGATTGCGATCTATCCAGCGGCTGATGCTGTCTGCCCAAATGGCTGCAGCTTTTGCAGTCGGGTGTGCGCCATCTTTGCGCCGTTCAAAGTTCAACCGGCGTGAATCGAAGAAGCGCTCATTGCCTATATGCTTGATAATGAGGTTATTAATTCCTGTATCCTCCTTCCAGTTAGGCGGGCCGATCCAAACGTATTCCGCATCGCCCAGTTGGCGGACGATCTCGCGGATATGGTCTTCTTTGGCTGTAATTTTATGGTCGTTGATTTGATTAGCACCCAGCGAAAAAAGCACCAGCGTAGGGCGATAGCTCCTGATCATATGCTCGAGCTTATCGGTTTTTGCCCAACTGTCGGTTGTTGAACCATACCATGGCTGGTAGCGAATATCGAAATTGCCTTTTTTACGCATTTTGCGCCAAGCCAAAAAAAGTCCGTCGCCCATAGAATCGCCTGTGAGTAGGATGCGGTATTGGCTGGTATCATTTTTATCATGGAAAACCAGTTCTTTTCCCTTTTTAACTTTGCCTTTGGCAACAATGCGTTCGTGTCGGCGCAGGGAGTCGGCAACGCGGGCAATGCTGTCCCTAATGGCTGCTTCGCGTTGTGCTTTCAGCCTTTCTGCATTGATCGGAAATTGCGCAGCCCAGCGTATCATGAGTGCAACAACAATTAAAGCAAATATGCCCAAACTGATATTGCGATGTATTGGATTCATATTTTATCGGCATTAGTATTGCTGTTGAATACCTCTCAACTAAATACAAGCCATAAAACAAACGATAAGGCTTTTTGGTTCCCGATTTGCTCATAAGCCAGCATCATAGGCAGACAATCTTTGTAAAATCGCCTTTTAAAAGCTCTCTGTTACAACAGGAAACAACGAACTTTGCAAACATGAACAAAAAGGAAACTTGCACCATGAAATCGCTTTATGGATTAAAATATACTCTTGCTGCAATTGCCATTGCCGTCCTATTGATGGGTACAAGTGCTGTGGCGCAGCAAAGACCTCAGAATAACCAGAAAGCTCCTGCCAGAAAACCGGCTGCCCCCAATCAGAAACCTGCGACGACTACTCAAAAGCCGGTAGTAGCAGCCCAAAAAGCGACGACTACCGCGCCCGTTCAGCGCGATTTGGCTGCTTTAGAGCCGCACTACCAAAATCAAGTATTTCAGATCATTGAATTTTTGGAGTTGATTTTCAACGAGTTGGGATCGAAAGAAACGCCGCTGCAAGACAAAGAAGAAATTATCCGCACCAGCTACCTCAAAGTATTCCGCGACGATAAAGTACAGGTAGAAGACGATCTGGATACGCGCAGGGCTACGCCTACTAATAAAAATGTGCAGTCGTACTTGAAAGACATTGATTTTTTCTTCCGTCAGGCAGAGTTCAAACTGACACATAAACGCACCGAACAACTCATCTCCGAACAGGGTATTCGCGTAGTTAAGGTAACGCTCAACCGCCAACTGACCGCCACATTGCTCGACGGTAGCACAATTGCACACAATCAGTTGCGCTACATCGAGATGAACATTGACTCTGTGCGACGCGAACTGAAAATTGCCAGCATCTACACCAATCGTTTAGACGAGGCGCAAGAACTACAAGAATGGTGGGCGAGTTTATCTCCTGAATGGAAAAAATTAGTTGCACCTCAGTTTGAAGGACTATCGGAAGTTAGTCTCGAACAGCTCCGCACCATTACACAGATAGAAGCACTCGACCTAAGCGCGCCTGCGCGTGCAGGGCTGATCACCTCATTCGATCCGCTTACCGAGCTTACCGGGCTGCGTTCGCTGAAATTAGCACAGACACATATCAGCGATTTGTGGCCGCTGCGCAATCTTTCGCGCCTGCAAAGCCTCGATATTTCGGGTACGCAAGTTAGCTCGCTCGATCCGCTGAAATATCTTTCCTCGCTGCAACAACTGAATCTGGCAGGCCTTGCCATCTCCGATTTGTCGCCTCTGAGCAACTTGTTGCAGTTGCAGCAGCTCAATATCTCCGGTACGCGCGTCAGCGACTGGGAAGCTCTCGCAGAGCTTTCTAATCTGCAAACCTTGCAGGCTACGAATCTGCCTGCCACCAGCCTCAAAGGCATCGAACAACTCAAATCTCTCCAATTTTTGGATGTTTCTAACCTGAAAATCAACAATATAACTCCACTTGCCGCCCTGCCTGTCTTAGAGCGCGTTTATTTAGATAACACGGAAATTTCTACGCTGGGTGCGCTGCGCGGCAAAAGCAGCCTACAGTTGCTCTCTATCAACGGCACGCGCATCAGCAGCCTGAGCGATTTGGGCACAATGCCTGCGCTGGAGCGCATCTATGCCGACGGAACACCACTTACCCGCGAAGAGATTAACCGCTTTATTGCCGCTAATCCCAAATGTTTGGTGATGAATAACAGCGATGCTATGGCAAGTTGGTGGGAACAACTGCCGCGCAACTGGCGCAATGTAATCGTTACCTACGTGCGCGTACACAGCGCCAATCCAAGCCGCGAACAACTGGCGCAAATGGCGCGTCTGACAGAAATAGACATTACCGGCAAGTCGGACATTACCAGTCTGGAGCCGCTCAAGGCACTGCGCGAACTGAAACAACTAAAAGCCAACGGTACTGGGGTGAGCAGTCTTGCGCCGCTGCAATACTTAGACGACCTACAACACATCGAATGCCGCAGCACGTCAGTCAGCGACCTTACGCCGCTTGCAGGCCTCAAGCGCCTTACTTATCTGGATATTTCGGGGACGAAAGTAGCCTCGCTAACAGCTATTCAAGGGCTGCCGGAACTCGCCTTTCTATATGCCGACAATACCTCGATCGAACAAGCGCAATTTGCCACTTATATAGATGCTAAACCCGAGCGCACAGTCATATTCATGACGCGGGTCTTGGAAAATTGGTGGGCGCTACTCACCCCTGAGTGGAAGCAGATTTTCAGGCAGGCAATTGCCCTCCGCCAAGAGAACCCCACAACGGAACATCTGCATCAAATGGCAAAACTGCACATGCTGAATATTCCGGCAGGTACGCGGATTACTTCGCTTGCTCCGGTGGAAATACTTTTCCGCTTACACGAGTTTAACTTTAGCAACACACAGGTGCAGGATCTCTCGCCGCTGAGCAAAGTGCGCACCCTGCGCGTGCTGCGTCTGCCCAATAACCCGATCCGTAGTCTGTCCGCAATCTACAGTTTGAATGGTTTGGAAGTCCTCGACATCCAAAGTACGCCCATCGAAAAAATAGAGGAAGTACTGCCTTTCGTCAACCTGCGCGAACTCAATATTTCAGGTACGCCGATCAGACGACTCCGCGGCATCGAGCAATTGCAGCGCTTGGAACGTCTGAGTTTCTTCAGCACCGCCATTAACAATATTAAGCCGCTGGAAAGTCTTCCTAACCTGAAGAAAGTACAGTGCTACCGAACCAGACTCTCGCCCCGCGCAGTAGAAAATTTCCGACGCATCAGACCGGGCTGCGAGGTAGAGTACTATTAGCCACGCGCCGTTGCACGCGCCGTTGCACGCGCCGTTGCACGCGCCGTTGCACACGCCGTTGCACGCGCCGTTGCATTTTTATGCGCGTCATTCCGAAAATTCAGATAGAAAAATCCGGGCAATTTGTTGGCCCACACGTATGCTGTCGGCACTTCGGAATAGGTTTGCATGTTATTTTTTTGTTGCTTAAACGCGTTGTGCAAACTTTATTTAGGCGCCGAACGTTAATGGTTTATCAATTCTTACACTAAGTATGTAAACTGACAAGCAACAGACGTATCATATAACTACTTTTATTCGTTAACCATTTGTACCCCTACCGCGAATTACATTTTTAATTACCTAATTACCGTTTGCTAGGTTCATTTTAAGGGCATTTATGGTTAATATACGTTACGTTTTGATCAGCTGGCTGTTCTTGTTTGCAATATCTGCAAGTGCAGATGACCGTATCGGGCAATTAATGCAGATCATCAGTCAGGATAAAAAAGATGCGCGGCAAGTAGATGCGATGAATGAGCTTGCCGAGCATCTTGCTGTCAATGAGGTGGAAAAAGCACTTGAACAAGCCCGCCAAGCAGAAAAACTTGCCCGTCAGATCGGATATGTGAAAGGGCAGGCAAAGGCTTTGGAAGTACAGGGAACCATTTGTGCGTTTCGGCAACAAAAGCACGACGATGCGGCAGATTACTTCAAAGATGCCTACAAAATCTATTACAGGGATTATCAGGCCGGTAAGCTCGACAAACAAGTGCTCTACGACTTTGTTACCAAGAAAATATTACCTGCCTATCAGCTCATTACAGGCAAAGAAGAAGATCTGAGCAGACGCGACAAAAGAGCATTGAAAATCTATAAAAACTTACAGAGTGAGTTTACCCCCGTTCTTGCAGAAATAGCAGCCATACGAGAACAAGAAATCCGCAAGCGCGATTCCCGCTTGGACTCTGCCAAAAATCTCTTGGACAGCAAAAAAAATGAGCTTGAATCCAAAGAGGCCGAACTTAGGCGCAAAGAAGCCGAGTTGCAAAATAAAAACAAGCAACTGAGCAGTAACAAACGCGACCAATTCCAACTGGTGAATATGAATGCTCGGTTAGGCGACAGTTTGCGCCGCTCGTCGGACAGCCTGAAAATGACGATGGATAGCCTTGCGCAAATGGCCGAACACTTGAAAATCACAACTGAAATGCTAATGCTGCACGAAATCCGCCTGCAACAGGCAGCAGTAAGAGCGCTTGAAGAGAAAAACCGCAACATGATATTAGAGCAGGAAAAGAAACAGCAGCAACGCATTATCTACCTCTCGCTGGCAGCACTTGGCGTCTTACTCATCATCGGCGTGCTAATTTATCGGAACAACCGCGCACAACGCAAACTCAATATCTTATTGACTAAACAACGCAACGAATTGGCGGAAAAGAATGCGGAAATAGAGATGCAGAAAGAAGAAATTCTGGCGCAAAATCAGAATATTATGCAGCAGAATATACAGATAGAAGCCCAACGCGATAAAATCCACGCCAAAAACCAGCAGATTATCGCAGGGCTGAACTATGCAAGCCGCATTCAGTCTTTCATGTTGCCGTCTATCGAATACATCAGACAGTCTATTCCTGAATTCTTTGTATTTTACAAGCCTCGCGACGTAGTCAGCGGCGACTTCTATTGGTTTGGCAAAATTGGTGAAGGTGCAAATGCACCACTGGTAGTTGCCGCAGCCGACTGTACCGGCCACGGCGTGCCGGGCGGCTTTATGAGTATGATCGGCAATAAATTGCTCGATGAAATCATCTACATCCGCAATATTCATTCCCCGGAACTGATCCTGAACGAAATGCACAAAGGCATTATCAAGTCGCTGCGTCAAAATGAAACACGCAACAACGATGGTATGGATATTTCCATCGTAATTATCCATCCGGCGGAACAAAAAATAGCAGTTGCCAGCGCAAAAAGTCCTGTGGTTTACATTCAAAACGAAGAATTGCGCGAAATCAAAGGCGATAAGCTACCGATCGGCGGTGTAGTAACCGAGCAGCGCGACTATACGCTCCATCACATTGATGTCAGTCAACCCGCTATGATCTATATGTTTTCCGACGGTTTGCAAGATCAATTTGGCGGCCCTGAAGGACGCAAGTTTACGCTTCGCAACCTGCGCAACAAGCTCGCGTCTATCTACGACCAACCGATAGAAGCCCAGCAACAAGCTGTTGAAACTACCATGAAAAAATGGATGGAAGGCTATGGAACAACATATAAGCAGATTGACGATATGATGCTGCTTGGCTTTAGAATAGGTGGTAAAGCAGTAAACGCATAAAAATATTTGGTTGATTAAATACTCAGGCAAATTAAAGTTTCTTTGTTGCCGTTGCGCTACGCGCCTATGACGACACATTTACAGCTTTGTAGCTAATAAAATTGCACAACAGCCTATCAAAAATTAGCAAGCCAACATGTTATACTAAAATGAATTATCTACCGTGCAGTTTTACACAAGGAGGCTGTCCAAAAAGTAACATAGACTTTAGTCTATGATCGTTGAAGTAATTGATAATCAGAGGGTTACAGACTAAAGTCTGTGCTACATTCAGCCTTTTTAGACAGCCTCTACAGGGCAATTATCATACTATCCCGAAAATTTATGCTTATGGATTTCTGAGGTTTTAAGTAGCTTGCAGCCAATGCCGCCGCCAGAAATAGATAGCCGAAACCAGTATCAGCAGAGTACCTGCAATCGAGACAATATAGCTTCCTTGTACGAAAAACGGCAGCCAGCCTGTGGCTTGCTGTCCAAAATTTTTGTAGAATAATACCGATACGCTGCCCACATAGCCAAAAGAGTCAGCAAGATAGATCAGAAAACCAACATTGCCTGCGTGGCGGAAGGTAGCAATCAAGCGATCGAAAAGGACGCTGTTGAAAGGTACGTAGCCCAGATACAGCCCAAAACCAACGCTGATAATCCACCAGACAGGGGAGATAATACCCGCCTCGAAACCCAGTGTCGCCAATCCGACAAGTACAAATCCGCCGCCAATCATCGCATGGTTAATAAGGAATGCCCGCAGATTGTCTTTGACTAACATCATCAGGCTGACGGCTATCATCACGGCGAGGGCAACAGGCGTTTCGGTCAGTGTAAATATCTGCGGCGAGCCGCCATAGCCCAGCGCCTGCCAGATTTCGGCAGCATAGTTATCGCGAAAGTCGCGGTAAATGGTCAGCAGGATGTAGGCCAAAATCAGACTCACTAAGCCACCTGCAAAACGGCTGAAGAATGCCAGTCGCTCTGCTCCACTCATGGGTTCGCGGCGGGTGCGGGCTGCTTCGTCGGCAGCAGAGGGCGGCGGCAACTGCTCCAGCAGCCAGATAAACACCACTAAGGGCGCAGCAAAACCGACAGCTACGACTAAGGGCATCAAAAAAGGACTAATGCCCAAGCCATTGACTACCCACAGGGCAATACTTTTGGAAATGCCCGACGAAAAGATGAAACTGACCGACAGTCCTGCGCCCAGTACTTCGGTTACGCGCCTGCCCTCCAGATAGCCAATCATCAGTCCCCAGCCCATACCCAGCGGCAAGCCATTGAAAAATAAGCAGATAATATTGTAAGGTGCCGGTATGAGCGCAAAGCCAAGCCACGAAGTCAGCGCAACTGCAACCATAACAGCAATGCTGACTGCCCGTTTACCGTGCGACATTTCGGCAATCAGTTTGATGCCGATAAATTTGGACAGCATATAGCCGAGCACCTGCGCCGTAATCAGCCAGATTTTATAGTC
The DNA here is from genome assembly GCF_053489755.1 of Rhodoflexus sp. Classification (NCBI taxonomy): domain Bacteria; kingdom Pseudomonadati; phylum Bacteroidota; class Cytophagia; order Cytophagales; family Thermoflexibacteraceae; genus Rhodoflexus; species Rhodoflexus sp. The sequence continues at coordinate 27,786 of NZ_JBRCHD010000054.1, read as the reverse complement.
AATGCCTGCAAATACAAGCCCCTCAAAAGTAGCTGCCGTAAAAGGTTTCCGAAGTGCAAAAATGCAAGTGTAAGCACAAAAAGCAGCGCCTGCTGCATAGGCAGAAAAGGCAGCTGGCGAACTTTGGGAAAGCCATTGTTGTAGGCGGTTTGAGATGGTGGACATAAGGGGCTACCGATGGTTTATCGCGCTGTGAGTTCGTTGATGCCGCTTTTGAGCGGGTAAATTTTTCCGTTCCACACAAAAGTTCCTTCGATACCTTGCGGAAGTTCTACAACTGCTTTGATAGCATTGCGCGGTTGGCGTGTGAGCGATACGCGAATCATCCCTTCCGGGTGCGGCATAGAGGCAGTTACGCGATTGAGCATTCCCAAGGCCGGAGCCACACGAACAGCGGTAAATCCCGGCGCATCGGGTGTGATGCCGCAGATAGTCGCCAGAAAGTCGTAGTTGGGGCTTGCTGACCATGCGTGGCAGTCCGAGCGCGTTGGTTCGCTTTTTTCGGCAAAGGTAGTCAGCCCGATAGCGAGCATCTCGCGCCAAGGCTGCAAGGTGGCATAGTAAAAATCTGCCAAGCCGGCTTTCACCATTGCCCGTGTGAGGTAGAACCGATAGTACAGACTGGCCTGCGTAACGCTCTCATCGGCGAGCGCCCGCTCGATCAGACTTGCCTGTTGGAGCATAGGTGCGCCTCCGCTCAATACAGCCATAATCTGTGCATGTTGGCTGAAGGTTTTTTTCTCGGGCGTATCGGCTACCAGTCCTTTTTTGATGTCATAACAGGCGTTGTAGGTTTCTCGTGCCAGTTGTTCTGCCTGTTGCAAATAGATGGCAGCAAGTTCCTTCTGTTCGTAGTACTCCAGCAGTTCGGCAGCTTGCCGCAGGGTGTAGGCATAGTGGAAAGTCAATACAGAGGAGTAGCTCTTGTCTGCCCCTTCCGGTACGCCGCCGATATTGGTTTCGTTCATGTATTGCCACTGCTCCGTCCAGTCGGTAAAGTTCCACCAAGGCAGCCCCCCAAGCATGTCTTCGCTGCGGTCGGTGTTGTCTGCAAACCACTGCAAAACCTGCTGTATGCCGGGCAGCATTTGTCGCACAAAATCGTCGTCGCGGCGGTGCATCCAGTAGTCGTGTACCATCGAGACCCAGTAGAGTGAAAAAGGCGGTATAAATTGCTGCACAGCGCTCGGATAACGCGCCTGCGTCAGTCCTTCGGGAACGCGGGAATGGTTGATGTCTTGGATGGCTTTGCGCACCAGCCGATCGTCGCCACTGACGTATAGGGAAATCAGCGCTTGTATGCGCGCATCGCCCACGTATTGGAGTTGTTCGTAGTAGGGGCTGTCATAGTAGGTTTCGTTGGCGCAAAGTCGCGCTGTGCGCCAGCCCGTTTTCCAGATTTTTTCCAGTTCCGCATCATCGCTGCTAAACCGCGCATTCTCTTCCATTGGATAGGCGGTAAACTGATGCGTAATGTCGCTGATAATCAATGGTTCTTCGGCGGTTTGGATGTCTAACTGCACGTAGCGAAAAGTCCGGAACCACAGCGGGCGAAACAGGCGGTTTGCGCCACCGTCGGGCAGGAAGCGGTCTTTATAGCCAAAAATTTTCAGCCCGTCTATGCGGTCGCGGTGGTGCTTTTGCCAATCGGCATCTACCAATGCCTCTGCGTAAGTAATTTCAATGCTCGCACCTTTGCCGCCCTGTACAATCAGTTCAGGATAGGCGGTTGTCAGTTGTTTGTTGTCCAATAAAATAGCTGCATGCGTATTGGGCGGAATGCTTAGGGGCTGCTTCCCCTTGAGCCAGTTGTCGGAAATATTGGCAATACCTGTGCTGCGGCGCACCTGTGCAAATCGCTCGGTATTTTCCTGCCAGAGCGGAATGGTGCGCGGGGTGAGATAGTATGCCGACCCTGTGCCTCTGCCGCGCGGCATGCCCTTGTAGAGTGGAATGGCTACTTGCCACGCGCTGTCGTTGTAATTTTTATCTTCCCAACCCCAAGGGTAGCGGCTGCCTGCAACTTCTTCGCCCGGGCCAACCACGATGAAATTTCGCACATCTTCCATGCGGATAGGAATGGGGCTAATCGCCTGATTACGCAATACTTTCCATGTGGAATTTGTGTTAATAAACGATTCGTTTTCGGTGTTGCCTTGCAAAATGAAGCCTGTTTGATAGCTGATTTGCGCCCAAGGCGCATGCTCGGCAAAGTTCCAGACAACGGCAGCCAGCGTATTGCCTCCGGTTTGCAAATAGGGGGCAATGTCTAATGTTTCAAAGTTCCAATAGGCAAGATCGCTGCGAGCAGGGCCGTGCGCAACAGGCACGCCATTGACAAACAACCGGTAGCGATTATCTGCCGAAACATGAACGATAAATCTGTTGGGTTTGACTTCTAAGACAAAGTTTTTGCGAAAGTGATACACACCAAACGATTTGAGCGGCACGTCAGGACAGGCAATCCAGAAGGCTTCCCACTCGCGGTTGAGTATGCGCGGGTGAATATCGGCGCTTTGCGCCAAGAGCACAAAAGGCAGCCAACAAGCAATCAGATATGGCAGCAGTTTTTTCATCATTTTTTACGTCAGGCCATATTAAATATTTTCGCTTTATCCTGCAAGCAGACAAATAGCTGCGCTTATTTTGCTTTCATTGCCCTGTCCAACGCAAAATTTCCAAATAGCTGGGCTGCGTTGCACTATGAAAAATAGTTTGTGTGGCTTTAACGTAATGTTCGGGTTTTGTGTCTTTATACAGATTAGCTACATAAGTTTGCGGATTAATTTCAATCATAGGAAAAGCTGTGCTTTGTATTTGTATCATAATTTTGTGTCCTTTTTTGAAAGTGTGCATAATGTCTTGCAAAGGAATTTTTATTTGAGTAGGCTGATTGGGAATCATAGGCTTGGGCCTATAAAAACTTTCACGCCAACGACTTCTAAATACTTCGCTGCGCACCATTTGTTGGTATCCGCCCATTTGAATGTGCGGCGGATTATGGAAAAAATTAGGATGGTCTAGCGGATATACGTCTATTAATTTTACGAACCAATCAGCATCCGTACCTGTCGTCGCTACGATTAAATTCATCAAACTTCCGCCTACTAAGGTTATATCTTCCGTTAAAATATCTGTTTCAAAAGTAAGTACATCGGGGCGGCGCGCTGCAAATCGTTGGTCGTCTGTCATATACTCGCGCGTCATGGTTGGTGCAATATTTTCGTAGCTTGGCACGGGTTTTTTAGGGTCGCTAATGTAGCTGCTTGCAGATGTTGCCTTTGTAGGCGCAGCGTTTATGGTAAGTTTTCCGTTTTCTTGCAAATACAATCTTATTGTTTGAGTTTCTTTGGGAGGCCATTTGTCAAAAGTGCGCCATTCATTTTTACCCGTAATAAAAATAGAGGCTTCGGGCAACGGAGGCGTTCCTTTTCCATCTTTTTTCAAAAAATGCTCAAAAAATTTTTGCTCTATGTGTTTCGCGTAATAATTAGAGATAGTATCGCCAAAATCTATGTTGCCGTGAGTTAATCTGCCAAAATCTCTTGCCCATCCGCCGTGCCGCCAAGGTCCGAACACGCAAATATTATAGGCTTGGGGACTTTTTCGTTCGATGTTGTAATAAGTTTGAAAACTACCGTAAAGGTCTTCAGCATCGTACCACCCCCCTACGGTCATAACGGCGTGTGTGATGCTATCGGTGTGGTTTAAAATATTTCTTCTTTCCCAAAAAGCGTCATAATTGGGATGGTCTTTTATTTGTTGCCAAAGTATGTTGTCTTTTCCGTAATATCGGTCTATGTTGGGCGTTGGGCCTAAGTTTAAGTAAAATTGATAACCGTCTTGCGTTCCCATTTTTACTTGTTTGTCTGCAAACCAATCTTTTGTGGTCAGGGAGTCTTTTTGATAACCAAAAACGTGATTAAAGTTTGTAGAAGTAAGCACAAAAGCGCCTTGATGGTGAAAATCGTCATACCAAATATCCGCCATAGGCGCTTGCGGGCTGCTGGCTTTGAGAGCAGGGTGACGGCACAGAGAAGAGGCGGTTGTATAAAAACCGGGATAGCTAATGCCATAAATGCCTACGTTGCCGTTTGTATATTTTGCCAAATGCGCAAGAAGCCACTCGATTGTGTCATAAGTATCGCTGGCTTCGTCTATGCTATCTTTACTTGTTTTTTGGCGAATGTGCGGCGTCATATTTTCGTAATAGCCTTCGCTCATGTACCGACCACGCACATCCTGATATACAAAAATGTATTTGTCTAACATCAACAACCGGCTGGGGCCTAAACGCTTAGGGTATTTATCTTCTCCATAAGGGCGGCATGTGTAAGGCGTTCTTTGCATCAATATAGGATATTTTACAGTAGTATCTCTTGGAATATATACGGCTGTAAAAAGATGTTTGCCATCTCGCATAGGTATTCTAAACTCTTTTTTGAAATAATTGGCTACAATCCAAACGCTATCCGCATCTAATTGCGCTTTGATTGCTTTTTGTACAGAATCTTGATAAGTTGTTACTTGAATGCACGGGGATGCGTTCGCTAAGGCGCTTTCTTTTTTTTGACAAGAGCATACGCTGCCGAAAGCAAATGATGCAAGCAGTAGAGCAATTGCTTTTAAAATTCTGACTTTCATATTCTCACGCTGAAACGAAGGATTTTTTAATATAAGCAAACATTTTACATAAAGCAAGCTATTTTTTTGCTAAGTTTTATTTTTAGCAGATTTTGAAAGATAGCAAGCCGCTTTTCATAACCAAACGAAGATAACGCCACATTCTCCACAGTTATGGCTTTTCACTCTTTATATTCACAATGCCGTGTTAAACAAACATGTTGCTTTGCAGTTACTAATTTATTGTTAATCAACAGGTTTTTAGAAAAAGAAAACTTAACAACAGAAATGTCAGAATCATTAGACCATTATGAATCGCATGATAGGGAATTTCCGTGCTACCCATATGCAATCCCTAGACGATAAAAACTGCATGGTAGATGATTCATTTTAGTATTCATTCATGTCTTGCATCACAACGAAATTAGTTTACAATGTCAGATTTTTGACGAAAAAGCATTTTTTTAAATAAAAGCAATACCAATTTGACTTTTTTGAGGTTTTGCATTGTTGCAATGAGCATCAGACTACTGCGTAGTGTCTTTTTATGTACAAAGACAGCCCAAATCTTACATAAACTTTTCAAGCCGGCAGCAGTTTATTTGGCAATAACCCAAAGATTGCGCGGTTAATTTACGGCATTCACCTATTGCTAACCTAAGAATATTTTTACCTGATGGTACGTAAATTACTCTGTTTTTGGTTTTTTTTGGGGGGAGTATGGGTGCAAACGCCTGCGGCGGCGTTTAATCAATGGCACACAAATTTTGTTCCTTACAAGATTGCATACCGCATCGAAAACGTTGTTGAGATTGTTTACGATAAACTCAATCTTGCCCGTCAGGGTATGCATCCCGATGCTTTTAAAAAGGCACTGATTGGTTATCTGCAATTCAGACAGGCAGAAAAGCTTTCGGCCAAGTCGCTGCTGACAATCATAGATTTCTCGCTGCCTTCGCATCGTCCTCGTTTATGGGTAATAGATCTGGCAGAACAGCGGGTGCTGTTTCACTCGCTGGTGGCTCATGGGGTGAACAGCGGGCTGCATTACGCCGAGAAGTTTTCTAATGCGGAAGGCTCATTCCAAAGTAGCTTAGGCTTCTATATCACGGGCGAAACTTACTATGGTAAACATGGGCTTTCCCTTTATCTGGATGGTCAAGAGGCACTTTTCAATAGCAACGCCCGTCGCAGAGCCATCGTTATGCATGCGGCAGATTATGTCAGTGAGGCGCATATTGCCCGTACAGGGCGCATCGGACGCAGTCAGGGTTGTCCTGCAATACCTGAACACCTCAAAGATGATATTATTTCTACCATTAAAGAGGGGACATGCCTGTATATCTATCATCCGTCGCCTACTTACCACAAGCGCACCAAGTGGGGAAACCAGCATAACGGGGGCGAGCAATTACTCAGTTATTTGCCTTTTCCCATCTGATTTGTTAGTAAAGTATATCGAAAAGTGTAACTTAGAGGGCATATAGGGCTTGTATCCATGAACAGATCATTCTTCAGCATCCAACTGAAAATTGTTGCAGGGACTTACTTAGTCGCATTTCTTTTTTTACTCAATGCGATTTTTACCTACGCTTTTTCGCAGCAGGTGCTCGACTTTATCAATAAAGACTATGAAAATATTGATCGTCTCATTGCGCAGTTGAATAAGTTGCGTACTATCGTCATCCAGTCGCAACTCAATACTAGCAACTGGATTTTTCGTGAAAAAGACGCAAGCAGCAAACTTGCACTGCGCAATATCCATAGCGACGATTTTACGACCCTGCAAATAGAGATCAAAAAGGCATCTGCCAATTTTGAGCAGGCAGGCAACATAGAGGCTTCGCAACAGTTAGATGCTGTGATGCGAAGAGTAGATACACTTTTTGCGCATCAAAAAGCCATTATGCAGATGCTCAACGCAGATGCGGATTACGAAGATCCGCTGAAGCGTTTTGAGAGCGAAACGCTACTCAATACTAAGGTGATGCCTTTGGCAAACGAGGTAGTCAGACGATTAGAAGGCATCATATCTAAGGAGAGAACATCCCGCCGTGAAGTACGCGAGTCGATGATCAGGCATTTGCACGCAGAGAAAAATATAGAATTATTGGCTGCTATCGGCATTATTGCTATTTCAGTGCTGCTCTGGCAATCATCCTCCCGTCAGATTGTCCGGCCAATTCGCGAAATTCAGGGAGCTATCAGCAGTTTGAGCATAGGAGAGATACCGCCTCCGGTTAGAAAGATTACAAACGATGAAATCGGCGACATCGCTAATGCCACCAACCAACTCATTAGGGGATTGTCTAAACTCAGCGATTTTGCGATACAAATCGGCAATGGCAACTATGAGGTAAACTATCAGAAACTCAGCGAAAACGATGTGTTGGGCAATAGTCTGCTCAACATGCGCGATAACCTGAAAAAACTCGCCGAAGCGGATGCCCGACGCAACTGGGCAAATGAGGGGGCTGCCAAATTTGCAGACATCCTGCGCTCGACCAGCCACTCAATCCCGACGCTGGCAAAGACAGTACTTGCCGAACTTATCAAGTATGTAGAGGTTAATCAGGGTTGTTTCTTTGTGATGAGCCAGCAGAGCCAAGAGCCACAATTAGAACTGGTGGCTACTTTTGCTTGGAATCGCCAACGCATCCGCAACAAAATAGTAAAATGGGGTGAGGGCCTTGTTGGGCAGGCTTGGGTGGAAAAAGACACCCTGTTTCTGACCGAAATACCGCAGCGCTACATAGAAATAGGATCGGGATTAGGCGATGCAAACCCCAAGAATATTATTGTTATTCCATTGATCTTCAACGATGAGGTCTATGGTGTTATCGAGCTTGCATCCTTCAGTGTACTGCCTGAATACCGCGTAGAGTTCCTCAAGCGCATTGCAGAAAATATTGCTTCTACATTGGCTGCCACTTTCGTAACCGAGCGCACGCAGCGCCTGTTGCAAGAGTCGCAGAGCATTTCCGAGCAACTGCGCGTACAAGAAGAAGAGATGCGCCAGAATTTGGAAGAGTTGCTTTCTACCCAAGAGCAATCGGCACGCAACATAGAAATGGCAAAGTCTTCTTCCGAAATGCTGGAGCAGATTATCGAAAGCCTTCCCGATGCCATCTTGCAGGTGGACGGGGATTGGCACATCCTCAAGGTCAACAACAACCTGTGCAAGATGACCGGATACAGTCAGGCGGCGCTGCTGGGCAGCAGTATTACCCGATTAGCCAAACAAAGCAACCCCGCGATGCTCAAGTCGGGGGAAACCTACATACAAGAAATCACCAGAAAAGACCGCTCAACATTTATGGGTGAGATGAGCATTCGTCAATTAAAAGACGACGAGATGCTGATTTACCTGCGCAATGTGGACGATCAACTGCGGCGCGATAAAGAATTAGCCCTCCTCAAGAAGACTTTAGAGCAAAGCGGAGTACAGCAGGGATAGCAAGGTAGTCATTTTGTCAGCTACTTGATTTTGGATTAATTTTCGTTAGATTTAAGCAAAATCCAAAATCTATAACTCAATCCAAGCATGAGCTATTCTCAGGAATTCCGCAAATATGCTGTCAAAGGACAGGGTATTAGCAGCATGGTGGTAGATCAGTACATCAATACTACCATTACCAATTTCACCCCCTATATTATGGAAGAGCGCCCGATGAATCTGATCCAGATGGACGTTTTTTCCCGTTTGATGAAAGATCGGATTATTTTTTTGGGAGTGCCTATAGACGATCAGGTAGCTAACGTAGTAGTAGCGCAATTGCTATTCCTTCAATCTACAGACCCTTCCAAAGACGTAATTATGTACATCAATAGTCCGGGAGGATCGGTATATGCAGGTTTGGCGATTTACGATACCATGCAGATCGTAAGCCCCGATGTTGCCACAGTTTGTACGGGTTTGGCGGCTTCTATGGGTGCGGTATTACTTTGTGCAGGTGCGGCAGGCAAGCGTTCCGGTTTGCCACATGCACGCGTAATGATCCACCAGCCACTGGGCGGCGCACAAGGACAGGCATCCGATATCGAGATTACACACCGCGAGATCCAAAAAATTAAGAAAGAACTGTATGAAATCATCTCTAAGCACAGTGGACAGCCCTACGAGAAAATCTGGGCAGATGCTGACCGCGATTACTGGATGATGTCAAACGAAGCTAAGGACTACGGTCTGATAGATGAGGTGCTGTCGCCAAAAACTAAGTAGCACGATCAGTTTCCTCAATTAATGAGGCTGTCTAAAAAGGCTGAACGTAGCACGGACTTTAGTCTGTAACCGTCTGATCATCAAGTATTTCAACGATCACAGACTAAAGGCTATGTTACTTTTTGGACAGCCCTGTTTATTTGTCTATTTATCTTTTGAGCATCTCTAACTGCCGCTTGGCATAGGCAATCTGGTTGGCGCTTAGGTTAGAAGCCTGTAAAAATACTTCGTAGTATTTGATAGCTTCCGAAATTTGTCCGTCGTCGCGGTAAAGATCTGCCAGATTCAGGTTGATAATGGATCTGTTCGGAAAATTCTTTTTGCACTCTAGCAGTAGCTGCTCTGCTTTGCGAAAGTCTTTGATTTTGTAGTAGGCAAAGCCCAAATTATTCATCACTTCGTCCATTGGGCCGGCAGTTGCGAAGGGGCCATTTTGCCAATAGCTAAAGAGTTGTTCCCAAATGCTGATAGCCCCCTGAATATCGCCCTGCTGATAGCGTTGGAGTGCTTGCTGATTCATGGCAATGCGTTCTTTGGCTACTTCTGCGCCGAGTCCGGTGTCTATGGCACGCTCTTTTTGCAGAAACAACTGACCGTTACTGTAGATGATTTCGTCGGTACAGTTAGAGCGAGCCGTTCCGGCAGCGTAGAAGCGCGTAATAACGATGCGTTGCCCGTCTGCTTTGAAGTCGTCGGGCGCAAGCGATCCTAAGCCTCCGCAGTAGTCGGGTTCGTAAAACTTGTCAGATCCCATCTGGCGGTTGAGCATTTCGCTCTGTGCTTCGTCTATTCGTTTATTGGTCAGATCATAAGCAAAGAGGCGCGCATGGATGCCGTCTGCCGGATCTTGCGACCAGTTGGCTACGTCCTCCGTTCGGCGAATAGCAACCAATACAAGCGCAAAAGGAGAGTTAGGAACCAACAGTGCCTTTTGGTGCAATATATTTTTGCCTGTTACAAAATTTTGGTAAGCGGGCTGCGTGTTGAGTTCGATATTTTGCCCATGAAGCAGGAAACTGAGCAGAAAACCAAAAAATGCTGATAGTGATAAGCGTAGCGGGTTCATACAGACGTTGGTTATGGTTCTTGGCAGGATTGCTTTCCGTGTCAATTAACACTTAATTTACGGAAAATTTGAAAGACATACGCCAAATATCGTGCAAGAAACCGATTTCAGCCATTTTACACTTTGGGAAGCCCGCTTTGAGACAAATGATCTTACGCCACCGCCCTTTAGCCATTATTACCACCTGATTGTCAGAAAAGAGGGCGGGAGCTATCGCGCTTCTTACGAGCTTGTTTATACACATCGCGAAGAGTTTACCGAAGAGGAGCTTGCCGAGGAAGGCTTTACGCTCAACGATAACCGCGCCTGTGAGGCAGTGTTGCATCAGGTATGGATTGCGCAGATAGAGCAACTGTTGGCACAGACACAACCTGAAACGCGTGCCAGACAGCCGAAGCACAACTTTCTTGAACTGCACATGGTTGGACAAAACGGCGAAGCACAGACTTTTAGGCCTAAAAATCGGGTAGCATGGGAGATGCTTTTGCAGCAAGTGGTGCAAGGACTCATGGAGACGGCGCAGGTGGAAGCCCCGCTGATTTTGGGTTATGCTTGGCAGGCAGGAGGTAAGTTACAGCAGTACCAGATCCGTTGGCAGTTTGCAGACCGATCTGCCGTGCGGGTGTACGAATCGCAAACGCAACAGATCCCATGGCAGGTAGCTATGGCAATTATGGAGCAGAGTTTTGAGGTAGAACCCGATTATGAAAAAATGTCGTCCAAACCCAAAAACGGCATCGAGCAGATCAGCCCCGGGGATGGTAACTGGTACGCGCTTTTAGACGGGCAGAAAAATCGTTGGGAGGCGCTCAAGGAAACTATTCAGAAGATCGGATAGAAAAAAGAGGGTGTCCAAAAAGTAACATGGACTTTAGTCTGTAATTTATTAATAAATTGATAATCAAATTTTTACAGACTAAAGTCTGTGCTACATTCAGCCTTTTTGGACAGCCTCTTTCTTGGCATTTGGCTTACAGCAAACCGGAACGCTTCAACAGCGCCTTAGGTGAAGGTTCAGCGCCTCTGAAGCGCTTATAGAGCGTCATTGGGTGTTCGCTGCCGCCTTTGGAAAGGATATTGGCGCGGAACGACTCGGCAACTTCTTTGTTGAAAATGCCTTTTTCTTTGAACAGATCGAAGGCATCTGCATCGAGTACTCCTGCCCACTTGTAGCTGTAGTAGCCCGCAGAGTAGCCGCCCGCAAATACGTGGCTAAACGCTGTGCTTGTGCTAATGCCTGCTACGTCGGGGAAAAGGTTGGTCTTTTCGATCGCTGCTTTTTCAAAAGCATTTACATCCTCAATTTCCTGTGCTTTTCTATGGTAAGCCATATCCAGCATACCAAAACTCAACTGACGCAGGGTAGCAAAACCTTCCATAAAGTTGGCGCTCGCTATAATCTTTTGGATATAATCCTGAGGAATTGCCTCGTTGGTTTGGTAATGGCGTGCAAAAAGATCCAGCGCTTCTTTCTCATAGCACCAGTTTTCCATGATTTGCGAAGGAAGTTCTACAAAATCCCAATACACGCTTGTACCCGATGTTGCCTTATACTTGCATTGTGAAAGCATCCCGTGCAGTGCATGGCCAAACTCGTGGAAAAGCGTTGTTACCTCGTCGAAAGTGAGCAAAGAGGGCATCGTTTCGGTAGGTTTGGTAAAGTTACAAACGATAGATACGTGCGGGCGCACATCTTTGCCGTTCTTTACGTACTGATCGCGGTAGCTGGTCATCCATGCGCCGCCGCGCTTGCCTTCGCGGGGGAAGAAATCTGCATAGTAAACGGCTACAAACTTACCGTTGGCATCAAAAACCTCATAGGCTTTTACCTCCGGATGATAAACCGGAATCTGCTCATTTTCTTTGAAAGTCAGCCCAAACAATTTGTTGGCGATGGTAAACGTGCCCTGAACAACGTTTTCGAGTTTGAAATAAGGCTTCAGGGCTTCGTTGTCAATACCAAATTTTTCTTTTTTGAGTTTTTCGGCATAAAATCCGTAGTCCCAACGCTGGAGGCGATCTTCTGTGAAGCCGTTTTTCTTAGCATATTCCAAAAGTTCGCTCATTTGTTTGTCAGCAATAGGCTTGGCGTAGTTGTAGAGTTCTTCTAAGAAGCTATCTACTTTTTCAGGCGAGCCGGCCATGCGCTCTTCGAGTACAAACTGTGCATGGGAGGCATAGCCCAGTAGTTTGGCGCGTTCGTGGCGCAACTTAACGATTTCTTTGATAATTGCCTGATTATCATTTTCGTTGCCTTTGGCTGCGCGGGAAGAGAAAGCAATAAACATTTTTTTGCGCAACTCGCGGTTTTCGCTGTAGGTCATAAACGGCCCGTAGCTGGGTTGCTGCAAGGTGAATACCCAGCCTTCCATATTTCTCTGCTTAGCTGTCAGGCGGGCAGCGTCTTTGACAAAATCGGGCAGACCTGCCAGATCTTTTTCATCGGTTAGTTGCATGGCGAAATCGTTGGTCTCTTTGAGAACGTTTTCGCCGAAAGTGAGTGAGAGTTCGGAAAGGCGCTTACTGATTTCGCGGAGTTTTGCTTTGTCTGCCTCGTTCAGGTTAGCACCGTTGCGGGCAAATTGTTTGTAGGTTTTCTCCAATAAGGTCATACCTTCTGCATCTAACTTCAACTTGCTGCGCTGTTCGTAGAGTTTTTTGATGCGATCGAACAACTTGGCGTTGAGCAGGATGTCGTTGCTGTATTCTGAAAGCAGCGGAGAGGCTTCTTTGACGATCTTCTGCAATTCGGGGCTGGTCTCTGCACTGTTCAGGTTGAACATCGCGCTTTGTACTTTGTCAAGCATTTCGCCTGCCTGATCCAGCGCTACGATCGTATTTTCAAAAGTGGGAGCTTTGCTGTTGTTGGCAATAGCGTCTATCTCTTTTCTGCCTTGTGCGAGTGCTTCCTGCAAAGCAGGCATCAGATGCTCCAATTTGATTCTATCAAATGGCAGTGTTTCGTGTGGGGTATTGAATGCTGAGAAAAACGGATTATCGTTCATCATAGGTTTGGGTACTTGTTGTTGAGCGGTTAATAGTGAGAGTCCTGCCGCTGCTACCAGCAGCCGGACAGGTTTAAAGCGTATTTTCATACAAACCGGATAATGAGTATAACAAATATTGTACAGGCAAATGTACGAAAAAAGCCCCAAGGCAGTTAGCATGGGGCTTTTTTCGATCGGGGAAATCGCGGCTTACCGGCTTACGATAATGCGCGAGCCGACATTGATCTGATCATTTTTCATGTTATTCCAAGATCTGATCTGACTTACTTTCACATTGTATTTTCTTGCAATGCTGAAAAGCGTTTCACCTTTATTGACAACGTGGTAAATGATCGAGCCTTTGCCTGTAGTTGTTGCTGTCGCTATGTGTTGCGATGGGGCAGGGCGCGTAGCCGTTGCACTGCCGCGCGTCGCCTGTGAAATAATGATGGCTGAAGACTGCTGTGCTGCTTGTGCTTTCATAGCTTCTACTTGCGCGGCTGCTGACTCATTGATGGCTACAGGAGTACCCGCAGGCAGTGAAAATACACCCGGAGGGATGTTGTTCCATCGGCGGAAGTCGTTCAAACGCACGCCAAAGCGGTTGGCGAGGTCGTAGATGTTATCACCCGGAACAGTGGTGTAAATTCTGGCTTCTTCGGTATTGGTCGCCGGATTTGCTGAGGCAGACACGATGGCAGCGCCGCGGGTATTACCTGCTACAGGTTCTGAAACATTGGAAAGCATAGTGGCATTATTGCTCACGTTGATAGCTGCAATGCTGCCCGGAGCTTGCAGGCTAATTGCCTGACCTATCTGAAGGCGGGTGTTCATATCCATGCCGTTCCAGCGCATCAGATCGGTTACAGGTATGTTGAATTTGCGCGAAATGCTGAACAGTGTTTCGCCCGGTTGCACAATATAAGCCGAAGTTGGCTGCACAGCGGCAGTAGCCGGTGCATTACTTATAGGTATGATTCCTGTGGCGGCTGTAGGTTGCGAAGTTGCTGTATTGGCAACAGGCGGGGTTAATGGTTGTGGGGTTACATTCACTCCGCCGCCGCTGACCATTGCAGGATCAGCCACAAAAACTGTAGAACCCGGATCAAGTGCAGTTCTCCCTACAGGAATATTAGCATTCCAACGATAGAAATCATCGGTGCTGATGCCGTATTTGCGCGTGATGTCTTCTACGGATTCACCAAATATTACCAAGTGCTTTCCTGTATTGTTGGCAGGTGCTGTACTGCCCTGTGGCATGATGTTGATGGGCGTGCTTGTGGTAGCTGCAGTGTTAGGAGCGGCACTCGTAGTGCCTTCGGGGTTGCTTACAATTAACTCCTGATTGATTGCCAGCGCATCGGTTTGCAGGTTGTTCCATGCGCGGATATTGGCTACTGATACACCATAACGGGCAGCAATGCGGGTCAGGTTTTCGCCGCGCTGCACAATGTGTCGTTGTACATTGGTTGTTGTGCCGCTCGTATTGCTACTTACTACGTTGAGTTGTTGCGCACCTCCAGCAATAATAGGTGCTTCCGAAGGATCGTACAGTTTGAGAACGTCGCCTGGCTTGATCGTACTGGTTAGTTGGAGGTCGTTCCAGCGACGTATATCGTCCAACTTAATGCCGTATCGCATAGCAATGGAATAGATATTATCGCCCGGTTTTACGATATGTGTAGGTTGATTTTGTGTATCAGACATCACATCAATATCGCTTGTGGGCAGGTTTATCATCGCGCTGTCTGTAGTCGTGCTTGCAATTGTAGTTTCCACAGGTGTCGTCGAAGAACCTTCCCCGCGAATTTTCAGTTCCATGCCTGAAGCAATGGAAAAGCCTGTGATGCCATTCCAACGGCGCAGATCGGTAATACCTACGTTGTACTTAACAGCAATATCATAGATGGATTCGCCGGGTTGCACGATGTGAATGCCGCTTGATAGGGCATTTGCATTAGGATCCATCGTATTATCTGAACGGAAGGCTGGGTCGTTTTGGACAACTGTGGGGTTTACTGCGGGCAGTGGTCTGATCTCCGGTTGTGCATTTTTTGCTAAGCGCGTTTGCAACAGCAATACCCGTCCAGGCTGTAAGGTTTCATTTTTACTGATGCGATTCAGTTGCATCAGGCTGCTCATCCTGATGCCATACATTTGCGAAACAGACCATAAAGACTCGCCCGGCATAGCCAAGTGCTCTTTCACCGGGCCTTTACTGTTTTTGGCTTTCAGATATATTACCTGACCTGCTTCGAGGCGTGCGTCGGGACTGTCGAAGTCGTTCCAACGAATCAGGCGGTTTTTGCTGACTTTAGATGCTGCTGCCAGATCGTCCATGCTTTGCGCATCGGCAGCAACCATGCCCGAAATACCATTAATCGTTGCAAAGGTGAAATCTTTGCTGCCTATGCGGCGATCAATGCGGTTAGTAATGACAGGAAAAGGATTTTCATTAGTTGCAATTTTACCTGCTGTAGCCATAAGACCTTGTCCTGCATCTTCGATTTTCAGGATGGCACTTACAGTACTTACGCGCTCCAGAGGAACGGGCAGATATACGGGCAGATTCTGTCCGCTTGGTATAGCCCTGCCAAGCAGCCATGAGTTGTAATAGCGCACCTGCTCTACGGGCAGGCTGGTAGCGCGTGCGATAGACTCCAGCGTTTTGCCTTGTGTTTCGCGGTAAACCAACAGTTGAATAGACGGCGTAGGTTTATCCTGTTGATTGCGGAAGACAAAAGTATATGCCAACAGATCAATAATCAGGTCATCGGTTTTTGCATCAATGTCCATCTGACTTACGCCTATTTTGGAGCGATCTATCCTTGCAAAAACATTATCAGAACCTACTTGATAGGCAAGTGCGCTAAAGAGCCAGTTGCGCAGCGCATAGTTTTGCTGTTTGATTGCTTCTGCAAAGGCTCGGGTTGCCAAGAGCAGGTTTTTGCGTTCATCAATCGTGTTATTGATTTGCAGTTTGCGCGTGAGCGATGCGCTTTGTGCAAGTTCGGGTGTGATGAGCCAGAATCCCACTGCACCGGGCATACGCGGCGAGGTAGCATCCGCAGAAAGCCCGCTGAGTTGCATCGCCAGATAGATCATGTCGTCGTGGCAGCCCTCCTCGCGTAGCACCTGCGAGATCAGTGGCCCAAAGAGTTGGTTGCGCTCCGAAAGTTCCCTATACGACGACCAATTGCCAATCAACTGATTCGCGCGGTTCTGAATCCTGTTGCGGGTACTCGGCTCTATGAGCAGCTCCATATCGGCGAATCGCATTTGCGAAGGGACTGTCAGTTCTTGTGCTACCAGCTGAAGTGTATCCATGAGGAGGAAGCAAAGCAGAAAAAATAACTTGTTCATATTCATAACTATTCCGGGGGTTGAGAACTTTACTATAGTTTTTGCGCAATTAGCAGTCCATCGCGGATGGGTAACAACACATTTTTAACGCGATTGTCTTCATGTACCATACGGTTGAAGGCTGCAATCGTTGCAGTATCTTTGTCTGTAGCTGCGGGCGGGATTACCTTGCCGCTCCACAAAACGTTGTCAATCAGCAAATAGCCACCTTTCCTAACCTTTGGCAATGCCATTTCGTAATAGTCGGCATTTTTACGCTTGTCTGCATCAATAAAAACGATGTCAAACGTAGTATCTAACAAGGGCAATATCTGTGCCGCATCGCCTGTTCTGATGTCTATTTGCGCGGCTATGCCTGCTGCTTCGAAGTAGCGGCGGGCTATTTCCTGTGTCTCTTCGTTATTGTCTATGGTGATTAGTCGCCCGTTTTCAGCAAGGCCTTGCGCCAGACAAATCGCCGAATAACCTGTAAATGTGCCGATTTCCAATATATTTGTTGGGCGAATCATTTCGGAAAACATGGTCAGCAATGCGCCCTGCAAATGCCCGGACAGCATACGGGGGAGAACGGTTTTTAGGTGTGTTTCCCGAACAAGCCGTTGCAGCACAGGCAGCTCCGGTGTTGTATGCGCCTCTGCATATTGTTCTGCTGCGATCTGTTCCCAACGGCTTCTCATAATCAACTGGCTTAAAGTTTTGATTTATCCGATAAATGTAAAGTAAAGGTAGACAAGAGTTTACCATTTATCCAAGTTTTGTTCTCATTTGTTTTTATGCCCATGCAAGCAACTTTTACGCACCTGCTACCTACACAGCCTACACATCTGCTGCTGCCTTTTACCACTTCCGAATGGGAGGCTGCCGTCGGCGAAATTGCTGCTCGCTACCGCCTGAATACCGATTTTCTCAGACAGGAATTCAAAGCGCAGAAAGAAGAAATTGCTTCTTTGCTGCTGCCCGATCATCCGCACGTAGGCCGTTTGCTACTACTTGGTTTGGGCGAGTGGGCGCAGGCGGAGGTGTTTCGCAAAACGATGCGCCTGCTGGTTCACAAGCATAGCGATAAGTTATTGCCGCATCTGTCTATTGATTTGGGGCAATCGGTTGCTTGCATGGCAAACCTGCAAGCCTTTGTTGCTGCCGTGCCTGCTATGTTGCTGGGTACTTATCAGATTGGCAAGTACAAACTAAGTCCTCCAACGGAAAAATTACTGCCCAACCTGAGCATTATCGTCCCTGAGCATTTACAAGGCATGGCACAAGCCGCATTTGAAGAAGGCAGACACATTGCCGAAGTACAGCTATCGGTAATGGATTGGGTGAATATGCCCAGCAACCGGATGGATGCACTTGCATTGGCTGAGGCTGCTCTTGCAAGCGGCAACAGGTACGGTTACAAGGTTCGAGTGCTGCACAAATCGGAGATCGAACGCGAAGGACTGGGAGCGCTGCTGGCCGTTAATCAGGGCAGCGAACTGCCGCCGACTTTTACCATCATGGAATATGAACCCGCCAACAAACAGCCTATTAAAACAGTAGGTTTAGTAGGTAAAGGTATTACTTTCGATACGGGCGGCATTACGCTCAAAGACGGCGCTAATATGGGCTGGATGAAAAGCGATATGGGTGGGGCGGCGGCTGTAATAGGGGCAATGGAAGCGGCGGCGCGTTTGCAACTGCCCGTGCGCCTGATCGGTATTGTGCCTGCTACAGACAACAAACCCGACGGCAAAGCCATGCAGCCCGGAGATATTATACAAGCCTACAACGGCATGAGCATTGAAGTAGATGATACGGATGCAGAAGGGCGCATGATTCTGGCAGATGGGGTAGCTTACTTGGCTAAAAACTTCCAGCCCGATATTATGATAGATATTGCTACGCTGACGGGAGCTTGTATTTTCGCTTTGGGCTACCACGCGGCAGGTCTCTTTACCAATAATGATGAGTTGGCGGGCTTACTGGAAAAATCGGGACAGGTTTCAGGAGAGCGCGTGTGGCGCTTGCCTTTGTGGGACGATTACGATAGTCTGGTGCGTTCGGACATGGCAGATGTGAAAAACTATGGCGGCAGACCCGCAGGGGCGATTACAGCTGCTAAACTGATCGAAAAGTTTACAAATCAACACCCTGCATGGGCGCACATAGATATTGCCGGTACTGCCTTTGGAGACTCCCCCTTTGCGGGCGGCCGCAGCGCAACTGCCTTTGGAGTGCGATTGATTACTGAATTTTTAAAAGCGCTATGAAATGTTTCTTTTCGAAATACCTTGCCACCATCGCGGTAAGTTGTCTGACAATTGGTATAGCATCGGCACAAGACAGTTCTGGGGCAGACATAGACACGCTCTACCATGCCTTTGGGAAAATGTATCGCTTGCAACTCAGCAACGCGCCTTTTCCTGCGCCTGAACGCGCTCAGGGACATACCTACAACGGCAAACTGTACCCTGCTGAGGATCACTACATGGACAGCACTACGCTGGTTTTTATCCCAAGGAAATTCATTCCGGGGCGCGAGATAGACATAGTTGTTTACTTCCACGGTTGGAACAATAATCCCGACAGTGCCATTGTACAATTCAGCTTGATCAATCAGTTTATACAGGCCAATAAGAATGCCATACTGATAATTCCGCAGGGGCCTAAAAATGCTCCTGATTCGCACGGGGGAAAGTTGGAACGCGCAGGGCTTTTTGCTGCATTTATCAATGAGATCTGCCTAAAATTAGCTGCTGACAAAGTTATCCGAAACAATCCGCGCATAGGGACAATTGTCATTGCAGGGCATAGCGGCGCTTATCGCGTAATGGCACATATTCTGATGCACGGCGGCATAGATATCAAGGAGGTTTACTTGTTCGACGGGTTGTATGGACAATTTGAAAAGTTCATTTTGTGGATAGACCGCAACAAAACTGCCCGATTTGTAGCCATTACCTCGCCTGCCGAAGGCGGCACAGAAAAACAAAGCATGGATATGATGAGTGTAATGAAGGCATGGCGCATACCTTTTGCTTCTTTCAAAGAGATAGACGGATCGCTGGTAGAGATGGAAAAAAACCGCGTCATATTTATCCAGAGCATACTCGGGCACAACGAGGTGCTTGCTACAGGTAACAATTTGTACAAATGCCTCGTAACCAGTAGTAATTTGAAGGATATGAATTAAGTAAACTTATGATGCAAAATCTGATAAAAAAACTTGCCCTGCTGGCGCTGTGGATGCCTTTGGCTGCTTTCGGACAAAAGCTGCCTTTTGCTGTTGTGAAAAATAATCCCTCGCTTGGCATACAGCCTGTAAGCGGTAATTTTGCTACCGAGAGCGATACCTTGCGCTTTACGGGAGAGGCTGCCCGCGAAATCTTTGTCTATCGGCTCAAGTCAGACTTTCAGGTAGCATTGCCACCTATGCAGGTAAATCTGCCGCCGTCGCGGCCAGATCTTGCTGTAGATTCGCTTTTTAGCATCGCTGTCGGTACGGATTTTATGCTGCCTACGGGGCTTTATTTTGCCCAGTCGGATACAACTACTGCCATTGGTACGGGCTTCATCATCGCAGATCGCGCTTTTCCCAAGTTGCGTCGCATAGACGATGTGCTGGCCGCATTGGTATATATTTCTACCAACGATGAAATTGCCGAAATCAGCAACAGCCGCGACAAAAAAGCCGCCTTAGACAATTACTGGCTGCGTCTGGGCGGCAACGAAGAGAATGCACGCCGCATGATTCGGCTGTTCTACCAGCGCGTAGAGCATGCCAACCGCCACTTTACGACCTACAAAGAAGGCTGGAAAACCGACATGGGCATGATCTACATCATCTTCGGCGAACCTACAGGTCTGAACCGCACCGCCAAAGGTGAAGAGTGGGAATACCGCACATCGGGCAAAAATGCCATCCGTTTTACCTTCCAGCCCAAAGCCAACCAGTTTACAGGCGTGCATTACGATTTGATTAGGAATGCCCGCTACCGCGATGTCTGGTACGAGTATGTAGATCGCTGGCGACAAGGGCTGATTGCTAACTGATCTCAGATCTCAATTTCGACTCCTTTGTCTGAAATACTGATAGGGTAGGTGCGGAGCGCACGGCAACCATGCCCGGAAAGTTCCTCGCCACTGCGCAGCGAGAAAGTGTAGCCATGCCAAGGACATAAAATTTTCGCCTGCGAAACTACTTTGCCTTTGTGCATAGAAGCTCGCTGATGGGTACATTCGTTGCTGACAGCAAAAAATCCTTCATCTGTATGGGCTAAACAAATTTCAAATTGACCCGTGCGAAGTAATGCGGTTGTATAGAGCGGCACTTGCTCCTCGGCTGCTGCCAACGTTGGGAAAATGACGTACTTAGACACGTTTGTAAGGGATTAAAAGCAAATTTACATACTTTGCGCTTAGTCTTTGCCCGTTACTACATAGTTTAGTTGTCGCGTTTTGGCTTTTTGTAAAAAATCTTTCACAGATCGGCTTTCCAGAAAATCAGGAACAAAGGGATTGTCGTTGGCATGAAAAAATGCAAGTTGCGGCAACTGCATCAGTGCGTCTATCGGCAGGTCTGAAAGTTGGTTTTGTGCCAGATTGATTTCGCGGATATTAGGCAACTGCAACACAAAGGACGGAAAAATACTCAAGCGATTTTCCTGCAAGCGAAGTACCTCCAAGTTTTGCAGCGCAGCGTAGCTATCGCTAAGGCTGCTGAGGCGATTCCGATGAGCATACAAGCCTTTTAGCTGCTGCAAAGTAGCGATGCTTTCGGGCAGTTTTTCAATCTGATTGAAAGACAGATACAGGTGCGTGAGGTTTTGCAGCCGACTGATTTTGTCTGGAACTTCCTTGATTTGGTTCATGTAAACATCTAATTCCTCTAATTGGCGCAGATCGAATATGCAATCGGGGATAGCAGTTAGCTTGTTGCCGTAAAGGATGATCTGCCGCAACTGCTGCAAGTTGGAAATTTCGGGGGCTACCTGCGCTATTCGGTTGCCTGCTACATTGATGGAAAGCAAGGAGCGATACTGTCCGATTGTTGCCGGAAGCGTTTCTAACTGATTGGAAATCAGGCTTAATTTCTTCAGTTTTGGTAGTGAGTGCCACGTGCTGTTATCGTTGAAGCGGTTGTAGTCCAAATACAGCGCCGACAGATTGCGCATCCGCTTTATTTGGCGCGGCAAAGTTGTCAGGCGGTTGCGGCTCGCGTTGAGGGTGTCTAACCTGCTGATTTTCCAGATGCGCGGCAGCTCGTCTAAGTAGCGGTTGTTAATGATCAATGTGCGAACATGGCGCAGGCAGCCAATTTTGAGCTGTTGCGGTTGAATTTCTTCTATCAGGCGCACACTGAGCAGGTTCAGGCTGTCTAATACCTGTCGTTGGTGGGCGGCGCTCATGGTTTTGAGTCGTGCCTGCAAAATACTGTCCGGCTCGATGCGCCGCGATTGTATGTTCATGCCGTCTAAGGTGATTTTTCGCAGATTTTTCAGGCGGTTCAGGCGGCGCGGCAACTCGCTGATAGGGTTGCGGCTTAGATCGAGTGTCTGTAGGTTGTTGCATTCATAGACCCACTGAGGAATGGCAGATAGTTTTTGTTCTGCCAGATTGAGGTGCAAAATGGTGTCCTTGCGTGTTGAGGTTGCGGCTGTTATAGTGGCAGTGTTGTTGCGCAGCATGAGCGGCGAAACGAACTGAGCACAGGTGATCTTCCCTGAAATTAAGGCGCAGGTAGAGAGAATAATTCGCAGTAAGTTATTCATTGTCAGATACTTATTCCAATCAAGAGCGCATCAGTAGAGGGGCTGTGCAGGAGACTTTCCTGCTGTGCCTGCCACTCGTCCCAGAGCGATTGGAGCAACTGCTTTTGCCGTGCACCGCTCAGGCTGTGCATCTCTTCAAGTATTTGCGCAAAATAATTCTTTCTAAACGAATTGTTTTTCAAGCCACACAGTTGCTCAATCATGCCTTGTGTAGCCATATAAATAAAGTTGTGTGGTGGCAATCGCCTGATGTGCTGCTGAAAGTCATCGGTGCTGAAGGCATTATTTTCCTTCCCTAAGGGTTGGGGCAATCCTTGTAGCCACTCAGATTTACCACCTGCTGCGAGCAGCAGATCCTGTCCTGCCCCTGCATAGACTATACTTTTATCGGCATGGTGGATAAGGAGCGCCCCTATTGCCAGATCTACTACATAAGGCATGATGCGCGATACTGTGCAGAAATTGAGTTGCAACTCGGCGAGTAGCTCCGCAGGCTGTCGGATGCCTTGAATGACGATATGGTCGGCCAGATGCCTGACTAAGAGGGTGAACAGTGTTCCCTTCAGCGATGTTTCGTTGGAGTTTGCAGCCATTACCAGCAGGCTCTGACTTTGGTCGGCAAAGCGGTAGAATATCAGCAACGATTTTTCTGCTCCTTCGGCTTGTGGGCTAAACAATAGAGCATCTGTGGCAACAGCTTTCAGCGATTCTTCGGTAGGTAGCATTACCTGTTGTAGCTGTGCCAAAACGGAAACCTGCGGTGCCGGTGGTTGGGGTAGCGGCTCAAAGGCTGCTTGCTGTCGCTGCTGTTGAGCCATGAGAAAGGCTTCGTCTATCGTAAGGCGCAGGGCATCAATTTCCCAAGGTTTGGTTAGGTAGCGGAAAATGCGCCCCTTGTTAATAGCGCGGATGATGGCTTCCATATCCGAGTAGCCTGTTAGCATCATCCGTACCGTTTGCGGAAACTCAAGGGCTGCAATTTCCAGCAGTTCTACACCTGTCATTTCGGGCATTCGCTGGTCGGTAATCAAAATATCGAACGCTTCTTCGGGAGATTGCGAGCGCATTTTTTGCAACGCTTCTTTTGCCGAAAGCGCCGTATGGATATGGTATAACTTGCGAAAAGCTGCTTTGAAGATGGTCAGATTATCAATCTCATCATCTACGTATAGGATTCTTGCCAGCTTAGGCGCGAGCATCATATTGCTAAGTCTGATTTAGTTGGCAGGGCAATATAATAATAAATTGACTGCCTTTGCCTTCCTGACTTTGGGCAATGATATTGCCGCCGTGTTCTTTGACGATGCTGAGCGCAATAGAAAGCCCCAGACCGCGTCCGTCGCCGATTTCTTTAGTTGTAAAGAAGGGGTCAAAAATGTGTTGCAGATTCTTTTGCGAAATGCCTCTTCCGGTATCGGCAATAGTGATAGCTACTGCTTCATAAAGTGGGGTATTGGGACATACGTTCCGGGCGGGGTAGTGAGTTGAAACAGTGATTACACCCCTATCATCCACTGCTTCAATCGCATTAACAAGCAGGTTAAGAAAGACCTGATTCAATCGGGCAGGGTAGCATTCTATCTTAGGAACACCTGCATAGCGGGTTTCTATGCGGATGTTGGGCGGTAGTTGTCCGCTCATTAACATGAGTACGTTGCTAAGCCCGACCTCAATATCAACCATCTTGATAAGATTCTCTTCGTCAATGCGGGCAAAAGTGCGCAGCCCTTGTACAATTTCAAAAGTGCGGGTAGCGCCGCGTTTCAGGCTTGCTACTAGTTCGTCGCTTTCTTCAATCAATACTTCGGCGTTGTGATGCATACTTTCCCACTCCTCAATGGCTTTCTGACGGCTGCCGTTGTGTAGAACAGGATTGCCGTAAATGGTTAATAGCTGTTTCAAATCGGCAAAGTTGCGGCGCAGCGAATCTGCTCCTGCATAAATAAAATTGATAGGATTGTTAATCTCGTGTGCAATACCTGCCGCCATTTGCCCCAGCGAGGTCATGCGGTCTTGCTGTACCAACTGTGCCTGCGTTTTTTTGAGTGTGGTCAGCGTAGTGGTCAGTTCGGCATTTGTGGCTTCCAACTCTTGCTTTTGGCGAACTGTGCGCCTGTAATAGTAGCCGATTGCCATGCTCATCGAGAGGAATGTTACAATTAGCGCAGCGGCAACCATGAGTTGGTTGCGGGCATCGTTCTCTATGCGTTTATTGGCCCGGTCCAACTCTGCATTTATGCGCTCCAGATTCGCAACCTGAACGTTTGCCATGCGCGCAAGCGAGTCTTTGGCAGCGATAGCCTCTTTGAGGCGTAGCAGGGCGCGATGGGTTTGCTCATTGCCGTTGCTGATCAGATGATGATTGGTAAGCAGCAACTGCTCAAGTGCTTCCATGCGTTGCATGTAGCGGCGAGCCTCGACGGGATGGATGTTAGCATCGTTGGAAAAGCGTCTGGACAGGCTATTGATTTCGCCGATGACCAAACTGTTATAGTTTTCTATTTTCGATTTATTGCTTTCCATGATGCGAGTAACTTCGTCAAAGAGTTGTATGTAAATCTGCGAGGAATCCATCGGACGAGGTGCGGCAATAGGGGCAGTGTAAAGGCTGATACGCCTGAGCGGGGTACTTAGCTTGCGCGCCGTAACAGTAGCGCCTACAACCTTTAGCCGCTGCATGTCCTGAATTGTTGAAAGGGGGATGTAGATCACCCCTTTGTTGTCGGCCATAAATTCCTGCTTATTGTAAATGATGCGGGCATCAACCTCAATCTGCTTTTGGTTGTTGTAAACAATAACTGCATAGGTAGTAGCTGAAGAAGGTTCGTCGTAGATCCGCAAAAAATACCCTTGCTTAGTCTCTGTGATGCTGACATCTTTCGGCATTACGGGCGCTCCGTTTACCTTTACAAGCGGCTGGGCGGATAGTTTCGTCTGACCTGTAACAGCAATTAAGAAGTAGCCGTTTGCATCGCTCGGCTGGCTGGGTGTTTCCGATCCGTTGATAGTAAGCGTTATCAGTGCATTAGCTATCGGTTCGCCACTGCGTGTTACTACTCGCCCTGTTAGCTGCATGTGCTGTACGGTGCGGATATTGATTTGCAGAAAACGCTGCTCAGCGTCGTATGACCAGGTGGTAGTCTCGTATGCGTGGTCGGTAAATTGAATTTTATCGGGAGGGGCAAACGAGGCAGGAACCATGCTGCCAAACTGCCCTTTTCTGTCTGTATAAAATTTGCGTAAGTTATCTATCTGAAACTCAACATTAGCAGCCGGGCGACCATCGTCAAAGACTACCTTTCCATGCAGCAATACCTCGTTCTGTGCTGTCAGAGATAGGATGAGTCCTTGTAGCAATAAGATCAACAATAAAGTTCGCAGTAAAGCCATTAGCGCAGCAGGTCAATATGAAAGTGTGCTAAATTACTGCTTTTTGGTATAAAATTGAATTTTACCAGTAAAATCTTACAGTATTCTCATAAGCTCAGCTCCAGCGGTTGGCTTGCCCAAATAAGATGCGATTAGCCGCCAGTTCGCGGTTGGAAAGCAGTGTATGGTAGATTTTCAGATCTTTTTGCAGGTCGGTGTCTTTGTTCAGGTACTTAAAAATCTGCTCAATAAATTCGCTCAGTTCATCTTTAATGCTGTAAAAAACCCACTGATCTATTTTCCGATAGTTGACTAATCCGGCGCTGCGCATGTAAGCCATGTGGCGCGAAATTTTTGTTTGGGTAAATTCTAACACCAATTCCAGATCGGAAATGCACATTTCTTTATTCTTGTACAAAAGGAATAAAATCCGCAGGCGCGACTCATCGCCTAATGCTTTAAAAAATTGCTCACCTACGCTCAGGTTAAAGTGTTTTACCTTCATTTGATTATGCGTTTAGGCAAATATAAACAAAAAACAATAACTGCAATCCACAAATCGCAAATCAACAATCGCAAATCGGTTTAGCTTTGCAGAAAAAAATTTGTGATGCCTGCCAATCAAAAAATTTCGTGGCTCATTGCCTTTGTCGCTGCTGTTACGTTTATGCCTTTTTTGGGTGGCATCAGCCTTTTTGACTGGGACGAGGTAAACTTTGCCGAATGCGCCCGCGAGATGATTGAATTGGGGGACTACCTGCGCGTGCATATAGATTACCTGCCGTTCTGGGAAAAACCGCCCTTCTTTTTTTGGTTGCAGGCAATAGCGATGCAAATTTTCGGCATTGGCGAATACGCCGCCCGCTTTCCCAATGCGGTTTGCGGCGTTGTTACGCTGGTGCTGCTCTTCCAAATCGGGGCGCGGCTGAAAGGTACGCGCTTTGGCTTGCTTTGGGCAGGTGCGTACTTTGGTTCTATCCTGCCGCATCTGTATTTCCGTTCCGGCATCATTGACCCTTGGTTCAACCTGTTTATTTTTTTGGGCTTGTACTTTTTTGTACTGTTTTACTGGCGTAAAGACGGCATTAAGGGTATTTCGCTGCAATGCGGCGCGTGGTACTACCTCATCATCGGCGGGCTGTGGCTTTCGCTGGCTATCCTGACCAAGGGCCCTGCCGCGCTCATTATTGCCGGACTTTGCCTTGGTGTATATTGGGTGCTGGAGCGTTTTCGCTGGTATGCGCACATCGGGCATTTTGCCGCTTACGCGCTCATCAGTTCTTCGGCGATGCTGATTTGGTACGGCATAGAAACGCTAAAAAACGGGCCATGGCTGGCGATAGAATTTACCAAATACCAGTACCGCCTGTTCAGTACGCCCGACGCGGGTCATGCGGGCTTTCCGGGCTACCACTTTGTGGTGCTGCTGCTGGGCTGCTTTCCTGCTTCTGTTTTTGCTATCCGCGCCATGACTATGCCGCGCCCGACAGGTGAAAAAACGGCACAAACCGATTTTAAGCGCTGGATGACGATTCTTTTCTGGGTGGTGCTGATTTTATTTACTATTGTCAAATCAAAAATTGTCCACTATTCGTCTATGTGCTACTTTCCGCTGGCTTATCTGGCGGCTGTAACGCTGGAAGAACTGCTGCAAGGCAATATCTCATGTAACAAATGGATGCGCGGCGGACTGTTGGCGATCGGTTCTGTCTGGGCGCTGGTGCTGATTGTAGTGCCTTCGCTGGCGCAAAATGTGGCTGCCTTGAAGCCTTTGCTCGCTGCCGATCCTTTTGCACAGGCAAATCTGGATGCTGTTGTGCGCTGGTACGGCTGGGAGGGCATCACAGGCATTATTTTCCTTGCCGGAACGGTTTGGGGCATCCGCCAACTGAGCCATCGGGAAAAGGCACAGGCAGGCGTTATCGCGCTGTTCGGCGCTACGGCGCTCATGGTAACAATGACAATGTATCTGTACTTGCCTAAAATTGTGCAATATACGCAAGGCGCGCCCGTGGCATTTTTTCAGCGACTGGAAGGAAAAGATTGCTATGTGTACACCTATGGCTACCGAAGCTATGCGCACTGGTTCTATGCCAAAACCAAACCCGACACGCGCCCCAAAACCGAAGACGGGCAGGCATGGCAAGATTACTTGTTCTATGGCAATATAGATAAAGATGTTTACATTGCTTGTAAAATTTTCAGCCGCGCAGAGTTAGACGGCATCCCGACGCTGCAATTCATGTATGAACAAAACGGTTTTGCGTTTTACAAACGGGAGAAAAGTGAGTAGAATAGCGGCATGAAGCATGACACGAATCTGATACAAACCAACCTGCTCATCCACGGCGACAATATTCAGGGAATGAACTACCTGTTAGCCAATGGATTTGCACAAAAAATAGA